>DASYAJ010000327.1:0-12822 GCA_036501405.1 Kapaibacterium sp. (SeqCode) | reverse complement strand
TACCTGTTATGCCGTTTGCGATTAATTCTATGAAACGAATCACTTTTATTTTCGCAATGCTCGCAAGCCTGGCAATTCCGCCAAGCTTGCGGGCACAGTATCGCTGGCGTATCATACAGCCGGCAGTGGTCGATACCGTTTCTTATGATTTTAGTGCGGTGGCGTCTTATGGTCATTCCTGCGTGGCTTGGGGATCGGCATTATCGACGCACGAAGTTATCGACACCTTGTTTACCATGACAAGTACCGATGATGGTATAACATGGGCAAAGCATTATTTACCGAAAACATTCGATACACTTCAGCCGAGTGAAGCTATCGTAGCTTTACAAATGGTCGATTCGTTGAATGTTTACGCAATTAGCTCTCATTGGTTTTGGCGATCAATGGATGGAGGTGTTAGTTGGACTCCGCAAAAACTTGCGAAGAGTGATGTGGTTGGTTTTCCTATCAATAATTTAAAGATGGATTTTTTTAATTCCAAAGAAGGCATTGTCTGTACTGATGACCATCCTTATTATACCACGAGCGATGGTGGAATGACATGGGATACCGGCAACATAGGCTATGTTTTTCCATCTGCGTGTAAAGCATACGGCAATGGCAAGTTCCGCATTCTTTCGACCCTCCTTTATACCACAGAGAATTATGGCAAAACGACATCGAACTCTTATACCTATCTTATTGACAGCGTAGCGGCAGATACTGGTTTTCATTTCGCGTTTTTTGAATTAGGGGGCGGCGATACAATCTTCGCATTTTGTGTACATGCCAATCCTCCGGGGACATGGTACCATAACTTTGTTTATCTCTCCACCGATAGTGGCGTCCATTGGACAGAACAAACGATGAAGGATACTGCGATCGGCGATCGGCCCTACGTTGCAACGTGCGCGGATTCCGGAACGATCTTTGTGACAGGGTATCCTCCAGCGGTCGTTACCTTTACAACGGACCATGGCAGCACATGGCAAAGCGATTCCACGACGGATAACGATCCATTGCCGAATGGAGATATTACATCGATTGCCCTTGCCGGCTCGCAAAATGCGCTCGCGATTATTCCTGCGATTGATATCGATACAATCATCGTTAACGGGCAATCCTACCCCATATCCGGTTCTGTACTTGCACGTTTGGAACGGGTTCCTTCCAGTGTTACTCGCTCCATTCCCGCACAAACATTCAGTATCTACCCCAATCCAGCAGCCGAGATTCTGAATATCGATGCAGAATCGGAAATGGTTTCTATTCTCGATCCTCTCGGCCGCACCTATTCGGTTCCGACCACCCCCCAGCCCCCTCCTTGGAAAGGAGGGGAGTCACATTGGATGTCTCCTCGCTTCCGGCGGGAATTTATTTTATCACCGATGGCGCGCAATCGGCTAAATTTGTAAAAGAATAAAAAAAGGCGGACAATCCACTTAGAATTGTTCCGCCTTCGGATTACTCCGCTTTAGGACTTCTGCGCTTAGGATAGGTCCTTATAAGAGGAATAAGCAAGCGAGAGCGCAAGGCCTACGTTGCTAAAATTATTTCGCTAAATTGACATGGACGCATCCCGGTTCGCGAGCGATCGTAGTCACATGCAGCGGCGAGAGCATTGCGAAACTCGAACGCGAAAAACTTCGGACGAGCGAGGCTAAATGGTCCAGCGAACCCGCAATAAAATCGACGGCCAATCCTTTAATATGATTCGAGGCCGATGCTTCGCCACCCGCGCTCGAAGGAGCATTGACTGGCACATGCCGTGCGCGGAGATATTCCCACGCGCGGAGCCAGGTGCTGGAGCGTTGCGCCGTGGCATGGCGCAGTTCCGGGAATTTCCGTGTTGCGCCCAGCGAGTGGACGCGCGCTTTGATAATCGAAAGCTGGTGCTGTGGCGAGCGTGCGCCGCTTGTCACCACAGCCGATTCGCCAACCGATTTCAAATATTGCCCAAACTTCTTTACGAAGACAGCCTGTTTCGCAGTAAGCTGTACCGTCGGTCTTTTAACGACACCTGTGTGGACCGCACCATGCTTTTTTCCGGCGACCGGAATGCCATCGTGCTTCGTGAGCGCAATCCAACCTGCGGAACCAAGCGCTGGGAACCCGAAGATCAATGTACTGGCCAAAGCGAGGCCGGATGCAATAGAAGTGAATGCGCGTTTGTGGCGAGGTAAAGAACGGAAGGGTAAAAACGAGAGTATTTTCATGACACGAAGACCAACGCGCACGCGCCTAACACGTCGCTTAAATCGCGGTCATGGAAAAGCTTGGGAGAAAGAAAATGGGTAAAGTGTTCCGTCGACTTAGTTCATTTTAGTGATCCGATCCATATTTTCTCGTAATTTTGCAGGCATGAGGTTCTCCGCCCTTTTCGTGCTTTTTATTCTGAGTGGCTGCGCATCGAGCGATTATACGGTCACGCTGTTTCGCACCGCGCAGGCGACTGGTATTACCGAACGCTATTCGGTCGATAGCAAAGCGCTTGGAACGAAAACCGTGATCCTGCCCTCCGATACGAACGGCCTGCGGTCGACGCATGGAATCGATCACGAAATTGTGCAGTCGATTGAAGCGATACTGCGCGACAGCCTTTCGAAAATCGAGCAGATTCCACTGCATGGGACGGGTTCGATGACAACGGGCCTTACGATCGATTCACGCGATACGCATACGGAAATTTCGTGGCCGGACATCGATCCTCCGAAGCTCGAGACCGGCGCGATCGACAGCCTCTATCATTTAATGCTTCGGGCCGAAGACGAAATGCGATGAAAATCGTTTCGAGGATGATCGCACGGCTTGGCCATTCGACGTGGCGATTTCTGGCCGAGATCGGATCGTTCTCGCGGCTCTTTGCGCAGAGCATCCGCTGGATTCCCTCCCTGCCGCGCGATCGCCAGCTTGTGCTCGATCAAATGGAACATGTGGGAACCGGATCGCTTCCACTCGTTCTTATTATCGGGCTTTTCACCGGCATGGTAAGCGCGTGGCAGGCGGCCTATCAGTTCAAGGGTCTCATTCCTCTCAGCTTTTTAGGTGGTGCGGTGAGCCGCGCAATTTTTATCGAGTTAGGTCCCGTGCTGACGGCGATCGTGATTGCCGGTCGCGTGGGTGCTTCGATCGCGGCGGAACTGGGAACGATGAAAGTAACCGAGCAGATCGATGCGCTCGAAAGTTTGGCGATTAGCCCCGTGCGCTATCTTGCGGTTCCCAGATTATTGGCGACCACGATCATGATGCCGGTGCTTGTCATCTTCGCGAATGCGATTGCGCTTCTGGGAGCCTTTCTTGTCAGTAACTTTTTTCTCGATGTGACCGGTAAAATGTTTTTCGATTCGGTGAAGCAATATTTTCAGTTGAAAGATATTCTGGGCGGAATTTATAAAACGATTTTCTTCGGCGCGTCCACGGCGCTCATCGGCGTGAAGGTCGGTTTTAGCACAACGGGCGGCGCAGAGGGTGTCGGCAAAGCGACGATCCGGGCGTTCGTGCTTTCCAGCACGATGGTCCTCATTCTCGATTACACGCTCTGGACCCTTTTATTTTGACGGTGCAATGATTTCCATTCGCAATCTTCGAAAATCGTTTGGCGCGCAGGAAGTGCTGCGCGGCATTTCGCTCGAAATTGGCGATGGCGAAACGGTGGCCGTCATCGGCCAGAGCGGCTGTGGAAAAAGCGTGCTGCTGAAGCACATCATCGGTTTGCTGAAGCCGGATGCGGGCGCAGTGATCGTCGATAACGTGAATGTTTCCGAAGTATCGGAAAAAGAGTTGATGGAACTTCGGCGGAATGTTGGGTTTCTATTCCAGGGCGCAGCGCTCTTCGATTCAATGAACGTCCTGCAGAATGTTACGCTTGGATTATGGGAACACGAGGAGCGCGACCGCGACAAACTTGCTCGGATTACAAAAGAAAAACTCGAGCTTGTCGGACTTCGTAACATCGAAACTGTGATGCCGTCGGAACTTTCCGGCGGTATGAAAAAACGGGTGGCGCTTGCAAGAGCACTGGCTGGGAACCCGCGCTATCTGTTTTACGATGAACCGACAACAGGACTCGATCCCGTGACGAGCGATCAAATCGACGCGCTGATTCAGGGTTTGACAGCGCAGCTTCACGTCACGAGCCTCATCGTCACGCACGATATGTTCACTGTCGAGCGGATCGTGGAGCGGGTTGTTTTCCTCCATGAAGGAAATATCTATTTCGATGGAACGCCAAAGATATTCGCGGAATCGAGTGACCCAATTTGCCAGCAGTTTTTGGAACGGTATCGACGCTCCGCCTAATGTATTCACTCGATCTTTCCATCCTCTACTTTTTTAATCGCACGATTGCGTGCGGTTTTTTGGATGCTTTTTTCGATGCGATTACGAATGTCCATTATTGGATGCCGGTTTATGTGCTCGCGGGAATCGTTCTCATTTATCGTTTCCGATTGCGCGGTGTGTGGATGGTCCTTGCGGCAGTTCTGGTGGTATCGATGACCGATTCGCTCGGGCATTATGTCTTCAAACCGATGGTGCACCGTGTGCGACCTTGCAATACTGTTTCATGGATACGTCTCCCCGATGGTTCCCGTGGCGATGAAAGCTTCCCATCGAACCACGCGCTGAATAATGTTGCAATCGCGATGTTCTTTTATACGATTTGGCCGAAGAAAAAGAATGCGTGGTGGCTATTCGTTGTAGCGCTGCTTATCAGCCTTGGCCGCATGTATCAAGGACTTCATTATCCGAGCGATGTGCTCGGCGGCGCAGCGATAGGATGTGCGATAGGATATGTTGCGGGATTTATTTTTAACAAATTCTTTCATCCTATTTCAGCGCCGCCGGACCGTGCAGTACGAATTCGAAGCCATCCGGCTGTAGGCTCATTGCGCCGCGATAGGGGCGGTCCATTTCGTGAATAAGGACAAGCGTGACGGTGATCATCGCAGCAAGAAGCCCGGTGATCATGTATTGGGTCCAGGCGCGCGGTGTCACGAACATGTAGGTGAAAACAATGCAAACAATCGCTCCCCCAATCAGCAATGCCCAAAGAATGGAAGGAATGGTTCCATACATGCCAATGATTCGCTGGCGCCGCGATGTATTAAAGCTCGTAAGTTCACGCAGTGCCTGATTGTAATACTCCTGTTCACCCTGGATCGGCCTGTACGAATAAAAAATGTTCCATAGCCGCTTCGTGATACCATACGCGGTAGAATCGGAATGGCCTTGGGCCATCGCTGGCCATTCGCGCACGATGACGGCCGTCGCATAGGCGCGGACTTCGTTCGAAATCGCTTTCGACACCGAGTCGGGAAATGCCTTAGCTAGCTGCCGCACATTTCCGAGATGCGCGGCTTCATCTTCGGCGATCTGATTGGCATCCTGGAACTGTTCCCAAACGACCACCACCACGAATGCCAGGAGCACCGCATAGATCACGCCCACCATTGCATAGACAAAGCCCGTAACTTCGTGTGCTTCCTTTAGATGACTTTTTTCGACAAGACGATGAAACAGGGAAAGACCGAGGATCGAGGCGACGACAGCAAAAACAATGCAGAGCGTCGCATAAACTGGAAGTGAAAGTTGGTCGAACATAGTTGGAAGTGAAAATAGAATAACCTTTTTTCTTCAACTCTTGTTGCGAGCACCATGCCGGTCAATCCCGAATTCACCAACCAAAAATCCGTACTCGACAACGGCTACGTCCGCCTGCTGGACGTGATGGGCGACGATTCCTCGCCGGATTCCGATGCCCGCATCTCGACCGGCGTTGCCGCACGGAGTGAAACGCAGCAGACAACGCTCGTCCGATTTCTGCTTCGGCATAAACATACCACGCCCTTCGAAGGCTCGGTGATGAAATTCGAAGTACGAGCGCCAATCATGGTGATTCGGGAATGGTTCCGGCACCGAACGTTCAGCTATAACGAGGAATCGGGCCGGTATAAACAGCTCGATCCGCTCTACTACGCGCCGGACCCAGACCGCGTATCCTATCAGGCGAAAAGTAATCATCAGGGTTCCGGCGAGCACCATCCCGATGCCAAAACATTTGTGAACGAGTGGCGGCAGGAACAGCAGGCATTCGAAGAAGAATATAGCGACCTGATCCAAACGCATAACGTGGCGCGAGAACTGGCTCGGCTCAATATGCCGGTCTCCCATTACTCGACGTTTGTGGTCACCGGTAATTTGCTCAATTGGTTCCGGTTTCTCGAACTCCGCATGGCCTCGACCGCGCAATATGAAATTCGTGTTTATGCCGAAGCGATCTTCGATCTCGCCAAACAATACTTCCCACACTCGTTCGAAGCGTTCGAGGACTATTGGCTCGAAGCCGTGACGCTTTCGCGCCGAGAAAAAGAATTGCTCTCGCAAATGCTTGCAGTATCCATTGAGCAAGCTGTCTTCGATCGCGTTATCCCCACTTCCTCACCACAGTTCACGAAACGAGAAGCAGAAGAGTTTCGGCAAAAACTTCTTCACATGGGACTTCTGGAGGTACAATGATCCTTCCCGTCGGGTTGGAACCGCCGCCCTTCTTTTCCATCGTGATGCCCACGTTCAATCGGCGAACATTAATAACGAAAGCGATTGCAAGCGTTTTCTCCCAATCGTTTAAGGAATGGGAATTGCTGATGGTGGACGATGGCTCGACGGATGGAACTTTCGATTCGATCTCGAAAACAATCCTCGGTGACGCACGACTGCACTATCATTATGCCACAAACCGCGGACTTCCGCTGGCCCGTAATATTGGCCTCATGATGGCACGCGGCAGGTATATTACGTTTCTCGATTCGGACGATCAATATCTGCGGGAGCATTTAGCGATCCGGGCAGAGTATTTGAAGCAAAATCCGGATGTGGAACTCCTGCATGGCGGCGTGGAAGTGATTGGGAATGATATGGTAGCTGACAAGCATGATCCATCGAAGCTTATTCCGATTTCGGAATGCGTGGTTGGCGGTACATTTGTCATTCGCCGCGATCTTGTGGAACGGCTGCAAGGCTTTAGAGATATTGCATACGGGGACGATGCCGATTTTTTCGAACGAGCCGAACAATCCGGTGCGTCGATTCATAAAATTGCAGCACCGACGTATCGATATTACCGAACAGAAGAAGATTCCCTCACCGCAATCGCGGAACGAGAAGGGCTGAAAGTCCTTCAGTAATTTTGAACAGGATGGCAAAAAAAGTAGCAGAGAGAGATGGTGCGGCGCGTGACGGCTCGAAAGATCCGCGTTCGCTTCCGAAAGGCGAGACAGCCGAAGCGCGCGAGGAACGGTTCCAAATACTATTCAAAGCGTTGCACCAGGCCTATCCGTCCGCAAAATGCGCGCTGGAATTTTCGAATGCGTATGAACTTGTCGCTGCAACGATACTCTCCGCGCAATGCACCGATAAACGTGTCAATATGGTGATGCCCGAATTTCGGAAGGCATTTCCGAATGTGAAATCGCTGGCGAATGCAGAACTTGCAGACATCGAGGACGTGATCAAAACCACGGGATTTTATCGGCAGAAAGCGAAGTCGCTTCAGTCGATGGCTTCGGACATCGTCGAAAAATTCGGTGGCAACGTTCCCGATACGATGGAAGAACTCACGACGCTTCGAGGCGTGGGAAGGAAAACAGCGAATGTCGTGCTTGGCGATGCCTTCGGCAAATCGGAAGGTATCGCTGTCGATACGCATGTCACGCGACTTTCGGGAAGGCTCGGACTGACGCAACATTCCGATCCGCAAAAGATCGAACAAGATCTGATGCAGCTTGCAAGGCCAGCGCAATGGACACTGACCTCGCATGTTCTCATTCTCCATGGCCGCGCGATTTGCGATGCCCGAAAACCGAAGTGTTCTGCGTGTGTGGTATCGGAGTATTGCCCTTCGAATGGAATGAAAGGCAGTGTGTAATTACGATCGCCCGCCTTTGCGTCCTGCTTCTTTAGCTTTTCGTGAACCTTTTTTCGGTCCCGGTTTATGGCTGGAACTCTTGTGCGAGTGCGATCCGCCAATTCGGCCGCCTTTTTTGGAAGAGCTGGTGTCTTTTTCCTTTCCACGGCCCGATCCGCTTTTTTTGCCACCGTGATCTTCTTTATTGACCGTAGCATACGCACGGCTTTCGGCTTCACCCTTCGAGACGCCCCGTTTTTCGTAGCCTTCTTCGATATGATGTGCCTGCCGTTTTTGTTTCGATGTGTAGCTCGATTTATCTCCTTTTGGCATATAGTTCTCCAGATTGAATGATTGAATACACCCCATTGTTTTACAAAAAGCGAACCAATTGTTTACTATTCATTCTCTGAGCAACTCGATGAGCAATCCAATGCTTCGCGCCGTGCTTTTCGATATTGACGATACACTGTTCGATCACCGGCATAGCGCGCGGGTATCGCTTCAGATGTTGCAAGCGGAATTTCCGGCACTTGCAGGGGTTCCGATCGAAGTCTTGGAACTTGCGCATCTCGAAATTTTGAATGACGTGCATGACCAAGTACTTGCTGGAACGATTACACAAGAAGCGGCACGCGAGAACCGGTTTACGATGCTGCTCGCTCGGTTCGGAGCGGAATGCAGCGCGGAGGAACGTTCCCGCATTCGCGAAGCCTATCGGCAGAGTTACCGTGCCGCGCGCCGAGCGATGGATGGTGTGATTCCACTTCTACAGGAGTTGCATGCGCGGGGACTGAAGATCGGTGTGATTTCGAATAACCTGGTCGAGGAGCAGTTAGATAAGTTGGAAACGTGCGGATTAACTGGCTTCATCGATTCGCTCACGATTTCGGAAGAGGCCGGTATGACAAAACCCGATCCGCGAATTTTTTATCTTGCGCTCGAACGCCTGGGTTGCGCTGCCGAAGAAGTTGTCATGATCGGCGATGCTTGGCAGAACGACATCGTTCCCGCCCGGAAGCTGGGAATGCGGACGATTTGGTTCAATGGCTATGGTCTGCAATCTCTGGACGAGGGCGTGCCATCGCTCGAATCTTTTTCCGATACGAATGCGGCGCTCACCCTTATTATTGGCGAAAACGGTGCAGATTGAGTCATTTTGCATTCTTCTAAAAATAAAGGAAACCTTTGTACTATTATATTAGTACAATAGGGCAGTGGAATTTTCCTTCTCGATCGATGCGGCGAGCGCGCTTCCGATTTATGCGCAAGTGGAGCGCGGAATCCGACAAGGCGTGGCGACTGGCATTTTGCGCGTTGGCGATCAATTGCCGACGGTGCGGGAACTTGCTGTGATGCTTCGCATCAATGCAAATACGGTGGCAAAAGTCTATCGGGATTTGGAGCGTGTGGGATTGCTGGAAACGCGGCGTGGCGTTGGAACTTTCATTGCCGTGCGTGAAAAGAAGCCGACAAAACGCGAACGCGAGCGCCGCATTGCGGAAATCCGAGCCGATCTTCTTGCGCGCATTCAGATGGAAGGAATTTCACTCTTGGAAATGATCGAGGAACTGAACTCTATTCACACTAACACAAAATAAACCATGCCGCTTAACATCACAAACTTTATTGATTTCACTGGTCGGCCCAAACGGAACGATCCCCACTGGAACATCGTCTCGCTTCTCCTCTTTATCATTCCCGCTGGAATTGGAATTCTCGATACGGCGGCTCGCAATACTCCCGTGCCGGCCCTGATTGGAATTCTTCTTGGCGGCATTCTCGCGCAATCGCCGAAGATCGCGCGGCAGTGGGAAAAAGGCGTCATCTTGCGATTCGGTAAATTTGTCGGATTGCGCGGGCCGGGACTCTTTTGGATCGTTCCCTTCGTCGACACCATATCGACCTGGATCGATCAGCGAACGATCACCACCAGCTTTGCTGCGGAAGAGACGCTGACGAGCGATACGGTTCCCGTCAATGTCGATGCCGTGCTCTTTTGGATGGTCTTCGATCCGGAAAAGGCGGCGCTCGAAGTGCAGGATTATCAAAGCGCAATAAGCTGGGCATCGCAGACGGCGTTGCGCGATATTATTGGACGAACGTCGCTTACGGATTTGCTTCGAGGCCGCGAAACGATCGAAGGGGAACTGCAGAAGCTGATCGACGAACGTTCCACGCCATGGGGGCTGACGGTGCAATCGGTCGAGATGCGCGATGTCGTGATTCCCACTGCGTTGCAGGACGCGATGTCCCGTCAGGCGCAGGCATCGCGCGAAAAACAGGCGCGCATTATTCTTGCCGAAGCAGAAGTCGAAATCGCGAAGCTTTTTGAGGATGCATCGAAGAACTATCGTGACAATCCGACCGCTTTACATTTGCGCGCAATGAACATGCTGTACGAAGGATTGAAAGAAAAAGGCGCGCTGATGCTCGTACCCTCCTCTGCCGTGGAAACGATGGGCCTGGGAGGGATGCTGGGCGCGGCAGCGCAGCGTCAGGAAATGATCACGAATACAAAAGAAGCAGTTTAAAAAAATCGGTATAGAAAGAAGCTGTTCTAAAAGGAGCTATTCTAAAAGAAGCTATTGAACGATGGCATCCAAAAACGCGAAAGCGCGAAAGCAAAGAACGAAGACAATGGAAACAGGTCCGGTCTCGCCGGCCGGATATTCGACACGTCCACTTGCCGGAAAGCTGGGAATTAAAGCGCATTCGACGATGGCCGTGCTCGATGCGCCGGAAGCATTCCCGCAGATGACGGGGATCGGGAACTACGATACGGCGCTCGATCTCGATTCCTACGACTATCTTCATTTTTTCACGATGAGTAAAGTGGCGTTGGAAACTATTTTTCCGATTCTCGCCAAGCGGCTGAATAGGGGTGGAACGCTTTGGATTTCCTGGCCGAAAAAAGCCTCGGGAAAACAGACCGATTTGGGTGAGAACGCCGTGCGGGAACTCGGGCTTTGCACCGGCCTCGTCGATGTCAAAGTTTGCGCTCTCGATGAGACGTGGAGCGGTCTCAAATTTATGCACAGGAGAGAAAAATCGAAATAGCGGGAACCGGAAAGTTCATTATCGTTTTTACTGTTGCTCTCTATGCCTTCGGAACAACAACTCACAGGTGCCACGCGCGCTGAACCGGAATCTGGGGACGCGCTCGCAAAAAAATTAGGAATCAGGACCGAAGGAATGCCGCTGGCGATTCTATGGGAACCCGAGGGATTTGGCGAACGGCTTGGGTTGCCAAATGGCGAATATGAGACGGACCTCATTCTTGGGAAACACGAGCTGATCCTGATCTTTACCGGCAGTCGCGTTGTGCTCAAGGAATTTTTTCCGCTTGCGATAGCTCGGCTCGAACCGGCGGGCTGCATCTGGATTGCCACTCCGCAAAAAACGAGCGAGATGAAGACCGATCTCACCGCGAACGAAGTACTCGCCATCGCAGAATCCTTCGACATGATCGAAACGAAACGCGCAACGATCGATGGCGAGTGGAATGCAATAAAATTCCGCAAAGGAACGAAGCAAAGTTCCGTTACGCTGGAGCGCGTTGCGCCCTATTCCATCAGCATGTTTTCCATTCCCATCGCTTCCGATGGCGAGCGTCCAGGCGCGTGATTTTTTCCATTTTTGCGTGTTAGTCTATCCAATTCTTCCTTTTTTATGAAAGCATTTTTTGGCTTTGCCATCGTTTCCTTCTCGATCGTCATTGCACTCGGGCCCGCCGCGTATGCGCAGCGCGTCGGTACGTGTCCAATTTTTCCTTCGAACAATCCATGGAATGTTCGCGTCGATACGCTGCCGGTCGATGTAGCACATTCTGCCGCCTATATTGCCTCCGTTGGTGGAACGATTCATATCCATCCCGATTTTGGCAGCGATACGGATTATGGAATTCCGTGGGTCGCCGTCAACAGTTCCCAACCGTTCGTTGCCGTTAACGACAGCAATGGGTATCCGGACGAAAGCGATCCGGGTCCGATGCCGATTCCTCTTAACGCGGAGATCGAGCACGATGACGATTCGCATGTACTGGTGGTCGATACGAGTAATCATCGTCTGTACGAACTTTATCAGGGGGCGCCAGAGCAGGCCAATCACGGATGGTCTGCAACATCGACGGCGATCTTCGCTCTCGATTCGAACAACTACCGCCCCGATGGCTGGACCTCGTGCGATGCGGCTGGGCTTCCGATTTTTCCCGGACTTGTTCGGCTCGATGAATGTAAGGCCGGCGCGATCAATCATGCGCTGCGCTTTACGATTCCGCGTTCCCAGGCAGCGTGGATTTTCCCGGGCCGGCACAAGGCAAGTTCGATCACGGACACCACCTACATGCCGATGGGAACCCGATTGCGTCTCAAAGCCAATTTTGACGACACGAACTATACGGGCTATGCAAAAGTCATCTCCACGGCGCTCAAAAAGTATGGCATTATCCTTGCCGATAATGGTTCCGCCTGGTACATTAGCGGAGAATGGAATCCAAATTGGCCGGACGACGATATTAGTCAACTCAAGGCGATCACCGGGAATGATTTCGAGGTCGTGAATACGGGGTATCCGATCGAAACCTCATCGAAGGAAGCTCCGACACCCATTATCCCGCTGCCAATTTTAAATCAGGGTCCGGCAATCGCAATTGCTGGACTTGTCCGCGATACTTCGCGGGTGGGCGCAAGCAACGCGGTTCCCATTTCGATTGCCAATGCTGGAAGTGACACTCTTTCCATCGGACGGTATTGGCTGAAATTCGGAACGATATTTCAGATTGCCGATAGTAATGCGCACACGATCGCAGTCGGAGGGAACGCGTTTCTAAATATCAATTTCTCTCCTATTCAACATGGCGCGGTGACAGATACACTTTTTATCGCTTCGAATGCGAATCCATCGATAACCGCTGTGGCGCTCGTAGGTTTTGGAAC
>DASYAJ010000326.1:0-2735 GCA_036501405.1 Kapaibacterium sp. (SeqCode) | reverse complement strand
CGGTTCAATTTGAAACCCGTTAGCAAAAAATGTTCGGGACACTTATCGCCGGAGAAGTTGTAAATATTTTTGCGCGGCATTCGCCAGCGTTGGATTATCAGGAGGATCACGGAAGAGGGCCTTTGCAAAAGCCCTACTTTCTTTCACATTCAATCGAATAAGTTTCTCATCTTCGATTGCCCGCAAGGCTGCTTTCTCCAGATTCATTGCGACAAATTCCGCAACGGTTACGCCTTTCTCTTCTGCGGCACGTTCAATAAGTGCTGTCTGATCGCGTGAAACATTTGCGAAAAGGCTGCCTCTGCCAGAATGGCGGTGGACTTCAGAACGAATTCGTGCTGGATTCATTGTTATAACTACAAATTATTCCATAGATAAGATTCCACCTCAATCCACCGCCATTCCCAATTCCTTCCGAAGAAAAAAGGCAGTGTGGCTGCCCGTTTTCGAGAATCGTTTCGCGACGGCCTCCGGCGTGCCTTCATCGACGATCAGACCCCCTCCGGAGCCGCCGTTGGGACCGAGATCGATCACCCAATCGGCCATTTTAACCACATCGAGATTGTGTTCGATCACAAGAACGGTGTTTCCTTTTTCTCGTAATCGGAGCAGGACGTTCATCAGGTGCTTGATATCTTCGAAATGAAGTCCGGTCGTCGGTTCGTCGAGAATGTAGAGTGTTTTTCCAGTCGCGACTTTGGAAAGTTCCGTTGCGAGCTTCACGCGTTGCGCTTCGCCGCCGGAAAGCGTCGGCGCCTGCTGGCCAAGATGAATATAGCCCATTCCCACCGAGGAGAGTGCATGGAGTTTTCGCACAATGCGGGGAATCTCCGAGAAAAATTCCTCGGCTTCGCTCACGCTCATCGCAAGCACATCGGCAATCGACTTGCCTTTGTAATGCACTTCCAGCGTCTCGCGGTTGTAGCGCTTGCCTTTGCAGACATCGCAGGTGACATAGACATCGGGAAGGAAATTCATTTCGATCTTTTTCACGCCATCGCCTTCGCAGGCTTCGCAGCGCCCGCTCTTGACGTTGAACGAAAACCTTCCCACTTTGTAGCCGCGAATGTTCGATTCCGGCAGCGATGCATAGAAATCGCGGATGTAGGAAAAGAGTCCCGTGTACGTTGCAGGATTCGAGCGGGGTGTGCGGCCAATCGGGGTTTGATCGATCTCGATCATTTTGTCGATGGCCTCCAATCCGACGATCTTCGCATACGGCAGCGGCACAACGTGGGAACTGTAAAAATGGCGGTTCAGAATCGGCGCGAGCGTTTCGTTAATGAGCGTCGATTTTCCGGAACCCGAGACGCCGGTGATGCAGGTAAATGTTCCCAGCGGAAGCTTGAGCGTTACATCGTGCAAATTATTTCCCATCGCGCCTTCGAGCGTCAGCCACCTTCCTTTTTTCGGAGCAATGCGTTCGGCGGGAATTTCTAAGGAATCTTTTCCACTCAAATATCTTGCTGTGGGCGACACATCGCTGATAAAATACTTCTCGGATGAATCCGTGGGGCGATCGGAACTTTCAAAGAGCTGCGGCGGTCCGTATGCCACGAGCTTCCCGCCAAATTCTCCCGCGCGTGGACCAATATCGATCAGGAGATCGGCCGATTCCATCATCTCTCGATCGTGCTCGACCACCACGACCGTATTGCCTAAATCGCGCAACTGTTCGAGTGAATGAATGAGCCGCCGGTTATCGCGCTGGTGCAGCCCGATGCTCGGCTCGTCCAAAATATAGAGCACGCCGACAAGCTGCGTTCCGATCTGCGTGGCAAGCCGAATGCGCTGCGATTCGCCGCCCGACAGCGATTGCGCCGAACGGTCCAGCGAAAGATAACTCAGACCGACTTGCAAAAGAAAATCGATCCTGGGAATGATTTCTCGAAGAATCGGCTCCGCAATGATCTGCTTGATGCCTTCGAAGGACAAAGAACGAAAAAATTCGATTGTCTCTTCGAGCGAAAGCGTGACAAGATCATGCACGTTCTTTCCAGCGACACGAATGGCAAGATGTTCCGGCTTCAACCGGCCGCCGTTGCAAGCAGGACAGGGGCTTGCGGCCATGAATTGCTCCGCCCATCCGCGCTGCGCTTCGGAACCCGATTCATTGAACCAATATTTCAGCGTTTCGTAAGCACCCGCCCATTTCGTCTGATATTCCGATTGTCGGCCTCGCTCGGAAGTCCATGTAACCGAAAGCTTTTGCTTGCCGGAACCATTCATCAGCATTTCATAGAGCGGCTCCGGCAAGGAAGCGATGGGAGTGGGGATGGGGATATCGAAATGCTCGAACACGGCTTTGACCTGTGCCCAAAGCCAGTTGGAACTTTGCTTGCCGAATGGAATGATTCCACCATCCTGCACGGAAACGCTCTTATCGGGAATGATGAGATCGAGCACGAAATCGCGCTTCACGCCGAGGCCATGGCACTCCGGACAGGCGTTCGTGGCAGAGTTGAAGGAGAACGTATTCGGCTGGGGCTCCTCGTAGGAACGGCCGCATTGCGGACAGCTATATTTTTCACTGAAGAGCACGTCCTCGGAATTTCCTCCGTGCTGGATTTTTGCGCTGATCGTTCCCTTGCTCATCTTCAGCGCCGTCGAAACAGAGGAGGACAACCGTTCCCGAATCCCTTCCTTCACGACGATCTGATCGATGACGATTTCGATCGTATGCACTTTGTACCGGTCCAACTCCAGACTTTCTGTGATATCTTTCGGAAGATTAT
>DASYAJ010000325.1:0-4282 GCA_036501405.1 Kapaibacterium sp. (SeqCode) | reverse complement strand
GCAAGCGTACGGAGGATTCCCGGTCCAATCGCTATGCTATGTCCTCCGGCAGAAACCACCCCTTGCGGCAAACTCAAAATTCGGTTCCCAAGCCCATCGTAGAGTTCCAGTGTGGCGCTTTCGGCCATGGGAAGTGTAAAGGAAATATTGCATTCGGTGGAAACGGGATTGGGAACAATTTCTAGCTCCAGCGATAGTGCGGAAGCAACGGGCGCGACACCAAGAGAAGCCGGAGCATCCCAAACCAGGACGGCCGTGACGCCATCCGTCGCGGCCACATATTTATTATCGTACGAAAAGCCGGCCGTGTAGAGCGGAGAATTATATCGATAGGTCGAAATCGCTTTACCCGTAGCGAGGTCCCACACGATCATGGTGCTGTCCATGCTGGAACTGATCAGATATTGCCCATCGTGCGAATACTGTACGCCGGTAACAGGCGCCGTGTGTCCTACGAGCCGATACAGTTCGTTCCCGGAAGGAAAGTTCAAAATTTCAACACTCGCATCGGCATGAGCAACAGCAATTTGTTGTTGGTCCTGCGCGAGGGCCGCCGATAAGATGTTCGAATGATTTGGATCGTCCACATTCAATAGACTCGCGGTTGCGAAGGGAAACACGGCTACATGTCTCGAATCTCCGATGAGTAATTCAGCGCCGTCTAATGAAGCGCCAAAAACATCCGCGTATCCGAGCGTTGGCGTGCTAGAAAGCTCGATATCCCCAGAACTGGAATCCAAAATATTTTGAATGACCACCGATTTTTTATCTGGCGCGATCCACAACCCTTGATAATATTGGCTGTACCCCAATGTAATGCATGTAATGGTATGGTTTCCATTTATCCATACTCCATCTCGATCACTTTCTTCCAAATCGTCGTTATAAAATTCAGAAATCGCCATGCTATCGCTACGACCGATATAATCGAATCCACCGATTCGCGTGTAAGAAACAAGATTGGTCTCCAGCGAACCGCTCCTGGCATCGTATGAATTAATTCCACCGCCAAAATCCGAAGTCGTAATCGTATCGGAAACGGGACACCATTCCACTTGCGTAATCACTCCCGTGCTGCCGGAAATTTGTTCTTGCGCGTAATCGGGTGAATGATAGAGAGAAATAATTCCGGGACCAATTTCGAGACCAAAGGCAATCCCTAATCCAGTTCCTGTTGCAACTGTTTTTCCGTCATTGGAGATTGCCCAAACATTCCACGCGCTGCCCGGCATGTTTATTTGCGCGTCACCATTCGATGTATGGACAATCAGGCTGCTATCGCCAGGATAGAGGAGCGTGTCCGACCCATGCACATAACTCATATTCATGCTATATCGCGGGCCCGATCCCACCGGCCAAACAAAAACTGTCACGCCGCTCGAAACATCCAGAATCTCACTTGGGTAGCCAGAAACCGCTAATTGCGAACCCGTCGAATTCAAAGCGATATTCTGAACTTCCGGTGTAAAAAATATTTTCGTTGTCGTATCCTCAAAATTCAATATCGCTGTGGAATCTCCCTCGAGAATATAAGCACAATTCTTAAAATCCGTCGAAAACGAGATTCCTATTTCGTTATCTACAAGATTATTGATACTTGTTATAGCGTCGATCGAAAAGGTATCGATTAATTCCCGCTTCGTTCGATCGTAGCGATAAACGGTCGAGTTGGCATTCTTTTCAAGATTGACCCAAACAAGTGTATCGCTGGTTGAAGAGAATTGTAAAAATGCCGGATCGCTCACACCACGGGTAATCGAATCGACAAGGGTTCCAGAAGTAAAATCGATAAAATAAATGGTCGTGTCCTCACTGAGTGCAAAAACATCGCCTGCTTTAGCAACGGCGATGGTGAAGGAAGGGCGATAATAGTTTTGAATGTCATTAGTTCCGAAATTGGGAATTGGAATTTCGTTCTCATACGCGCCGGTGGAACTGTTCCAAAGGAGAATGCGGGAGTCGTCATCCGCGGTCGTGAGAAGGTGCTGGCCATCCGGCGTGAAATTCAGGCTTGTAATGGGGCCAAGCGGGCCCATCCGCATCCAGCGCGGCGGTGTCGTTTGAGCAGAAGCCAGCGATGCAAAAATCGCAACGAGTAAAAGGGCGATGAATATTCGCATAGAGTTGAAAAAATGGAAGTGTAACGAGGAAGCAACGAAGCACGTTGAAAACACGCTTCAGGACTATTGGTTCCAGACGAAATCCTTCAACACTATTTCCTTTTTCTTCCTGTATCTATCGGAAGAGCCATCGGTGCGAGCGGTGTGCCCTGCATCGCACCGGCGCCGGGAACTTGCGGCGTTTCGGGGCGCAGTTGGTCGTTCGCGTGCGTTTGGAATGATTCCGAGGGCGTCAGAATCGCCGGGCGCAGAATGTGGTAATGTTCGAGGTTCTGGTCGCTCTCGAAACCAATGCCGTCCGTTACGCGTCCGTTTTTTTCGACGATATGCACCGGCGCGTCCGAATGAATGAGCTGGGCTTTATTTTCCCATTCGAGCGAATCGGTATCGACCGTCGTGCCCGAATCGCTCACGATATGGACGTGCCCGTAGGCCGTCATGTTGTTGTTCAGCGTGTTGACTTTCGCAGTCTGCGAAGTCATCGTGCTGGAATGAAGGCCGGAACTATTATAAAAATCGACATGCACCGCGCTATCGAGCCAGGTATAGTGCTTCGTTTCGAACGTTTGCACGCGCCCGGCATGAAGGATCGCGCGGAGCACGCCGCTCGCCGAAAAATTCATCGAGGTGTTATAGCTCACCTGTCCGGGTTTATCCGCGCCGAGATCGGGAACGCTTCCCGCACTGGGCATCACGCGCGGACTTTCGTCGCACGCCACAAGCATAAAAAAGAAAAATAAAAAAGAAAGCCTCCTCATGTGCCGATCCCCGCTTTCACAATATCGTGGATGTGAATGATTCCCACGAGTTGTCCCTCTTCATCTAATGCGAGAAGCTGCATCACTTTCGGCTGCAAGTCCTCCATCGCATGAATCGCTTCAATCGCCAGGGCGGAAGCCGAAATGGTGCGCGGGTGCTTGGACATCACATCGCTCGCGCGAACGGAACCAATATCGAGTGTAGAATGGCTTTCAAAATATCTTCGCAAATCTCCATCGGTAACGATTCCCATAATAGCGTCGCCGCTCGCATCCGTGACGGCGGTCGTTCCAAATCGTTTGCGGGACATTTCCATCAGGACGCGCTGGAGCGTGGCATCGTGTCGCACTTTTGGCACGTCATCGCCTTTGGCCATCAAATCCGCAACCGAAAACGTCAGCTTTTTTCCCAGCGCGCCGGCGGGATGCAGCCGCGCAAAATCGGCACTCGAAAAATTCCGCGCTTCGATGAGCGCCATTGCCAAAGCATCGCCGAGCACGAGCATCGCGGTCGTCGAGGCAGTCGGCGCTAGATCGTGCGGACACGCTTCTTCTTCGCAATGAATCAGCAGCACCGCGCCGCCCGATTCCATTGCCGATTGCGCAAGCTTCGATTCGGGAACGCAGGTGATCGCCACGATGGGAACTCCAATCTGCCGAAGCGAAGAGAGGAGCACAAGCAATTCGTCGGAGGCGCCGCTTTTGCTCAGCACAATCACCACATCTTCCTCGCGCACCATGCCGACATCGCCGTGCAGCGCTTCCGAGGGATGCAGAAAGAACGCCGGAGTTCCTGTCGAGGCCAGCGTCGATGCGATTTTATTTGCAACATGCCCCGACTTTCCGATGCCGGTGACAATCACGCGACCTCGCGCATTCAAAAGCAGCCCACAGGCCATTTCGAATGCGGGCGCATCGAGACGCTCGATGGTGGAACGAACGGCGCGCGTTTCGATTTCGAAGGTGCGGCGGGCGCTTGCGAGAAAGTTCACTACACTTCCCCCTTTCGATTGCGGATTTCGAGCAGCGATTCTAATAAGGCTTCGAGATGCGCAAGCGGGAGCTGCGTATCCTTATCGCTCATGGCTTCGGCAGGATTCGGATGCGTTTCGAGAAAAATTCCATCGATCCCGACGGCCACCGCCGCGCGGGCCAGCGCCGCAATGAATTTCCGTTCCCCGCCGCTCACGCCGGCCTGACTCGGACGCTGCACCGAATGCGTCGCATCGTAGATCACCGGTGAGCCAAATTCCCGCATCGTCATTAAGGAACGAAAATCGACAACAAGATCGCCATAGCCGAAAAACGTTCCGCGCTCACAGAGCAACACGCGCTCGTTCGCCATTGCGGTCACTTTGTCTTTCGCATAACGCATGTCTTCGGGCGACATGAACTGCCCTTTTT
>DASYAJ010000324.1:0-2252 GCA_036501405.1 Kapaibacterium sp. (SeqCode) | reverse complement strand
TCTAACGGCTGAGTTTGGAAAGAGCGTTACGATCCACGGATTTGTGCCGGATATTCGTGACTTTTTAGCACATTCTGCGGTTCTTGTCGTACCACTGCGGGTCGGAGGCGGAATGCGATTAAAACTGCTCGATTTTTTTGCCTCTGGAAAAGCGGTGGTCACAACGACGATCGGCGCGGAAGGGAATCTTGCGAAGGATTCCGTTCATGCCTTAATTCGCGACACTGCGGATGGGTTTGCGGAGGCTGTCCTCCAGCTTCTTGCGGATTCAAAGCTGCGAACGCAGCTCGGAACGAGCTCACGCGAACTCGTCATGCAGCATTATAGCTGGCAGACCATCGCGAAGGACTTCACCCGCCTGTATGAATGGGTGCTGACGAATCGCGACGCTCGTCCGGTGTGAACCGACCTATCTTATCCATGCTTTATCTGACAGCCGGCTGTTTTTTGCTGTTACTCTACTCGTATGTAGGGTTTCCGCTGCTTGTCGCGCTAAAGGCACGGTTGCGGCCTCGAAAATGGGAGATGGACGAGACCTATCGTCCATCGGTCTCTGTCATTTTGCCCGCATTCAACGAGGGGGTAGTTCTTCGCCGCTGTTTGGAATCGCTCGTGAAGTTGAATTATCCACGAGAAAAGATCGAGATCGTTTGCGGATCGGATGGTTCGACGGACACGACAAATGCAATTCTGAATGAGTTTGCGGAGCGGTATCCGGTGGTGCGGCCTTTTTATTTCCCTCTTCAGCGTGGAAAAATGTTGACGCTGAACGATCTTGTTTTGCAGACGAAGAACGAGATACTTCTTTTCGTCGATGCCGATGTCATGCTAAACCCGAATGCGGCATTGAGTCATGTTCAGCATTATATCGATTCGAGTGTCGGCGGCGTTGCTGGAAGACTCACCATCGCAAGTCAAAGAACAGACGGCATTTATCGCTCCGAATCGACTTTCCTTTCGTTCGAAAGCAATCTTCGCAGAAACGAAGCGGAAATTGGTTCGACCGTCGGGCTATATGGTGGGAATTATTCGATGCGCCGGGCGCTCTGGAAGCCGCTGCCGAACGATCGCGTCTATGACGATTTTTTTGCCGTACTCACGATCATTCATACCGGACACCGGCTGCTCTATGAAGATGGCGCTATTTCCACCGAACTTTACGCTCGCAATTACCGCGATGAAACGGCCCGAAAAAAGCGGAATGCTTCCCGTTGCCTCTACACCCTCCGTTTCTTGCCCCATCTGTTGTTCCGAAGTCCTGCCGCATGGCTGCTTTGGCCGCATAAAATTTTGCGCTGGACGACCGGCTTTCTGACGATCGGAATGATTGCGGGAACGGTTGGCGCGTTTTTCACTGGTGAGCTTTGGGCAACCCCCTTGCTCGCGTTGGAAGCAATGGCGTTTATCTTCGTGGCGATTGGGCGCATTGCGCGAAATGCGCATCGTTCTGTTCCGATTGCCAGCGCACTCTATTGGTTTTTTAATATGAACCTTGCGTTCATGCAAGGCGTATTCGATTTTATCTTCTCCCGCCAGGAACCGATCTGGACGCAGACAACCCGTGCAGCCGAAGCAGCACCGATCAAGGAGGTAGCGCAATCGTGACGCAGCGCAAGGAATTTCTTTTCCTCATTGCCGGCGATTTTCTGGCGCTGAATGCCGCGTGGTTCGCGTTTTTTTGGCTGCGCGTCGATTCCGGCTGGTTTATGTTTCATCATGGGCCGAGCGATCTGACGCCGGCGCTCTTGCCCTCGACGGCGCTGCTCATCTATCTTTTTTGGATGGTGCTGTTCGTGTTTTTCGGGCTTTACCGGCCATGGTATGTGCGCGCGCCATTCGATGAGATCGTCACGCTTTTGAAAACACTCGGCGTAGGAACGATTATTCTCTCGCTGCTCATGTGGTGGGACCCGTTTGCCGCACCGCAAACGCTCAACACTACCTCGAACGATCCGCGCCTGCTCGGCATGACCTATTTGGTCATTACGGCGCTTTTTTGTATCACAGTCCGTTCGCTCATACGGTATGGGCAGCGGCGATTGCTGGAATCTGGCGTAGGAACACGGCCATCTATCGTCATTGGCGATCCTGAAAAAGCGCGCGATCTTGCGGCGCGGGTTGCCCATTATCCCCGCTTAGGATATGATGTGATTGGCTTCGTGCATGCCTCGACGAATGGAGCAATGAATGGTGTGCATTCGATCACGATCGAGCAGCGAAATGGAAAGCCAAATCATACGATTACGCGCGAA
>DASYAJ010000323.1:0-2068 GCA_036501405.1 Kapaibacterium sp. (SeqCode) | reverse complement strand
CTGCACCAGCGAGACTTGCAGCCGCGAAAGCGGCGTCGCAATGTGGATATTCGGTTCTTCCGCGCCGGGTAGAATTTCTTTTTCTTTCGATTGCATGCGCATAGGCGATGGTTTCCTTAAGGAATGATAATGTGATACGTTAACGAAGCGGGTCTCAACGACGGAACTATACGGAAAGTGCCATTTAAAGTGTGCAAACTTCTTGTGCATTTCTTACAGCATTGCACGGCGAATTCGCGCGTTTTCGCCCTTTTTAAAAAATCATATAGCGCGCGCGCATTTGTGCTTCATGAACTCGCACATTTTATTCATTAATCCGAGCACCTTTTCCCTCTGAAGTTCTCTGAAGTTCCTCGATTTTTTTATTTTTTCAATCAAAATGGGGGCGTAGCATTCGTCCCCGGTGTTATCGCATTGTGACCGATCAGTAATTCCGATGGGAACGCCGGAAGCGGATCGGGCGGACCGATCGTGGCATCGGTGAGGAGTCCGAACATAAAAGAATCTCCACAATAAAAACCGGAACAAAGAGCAAAGTAATTCCGCCGAATTCCCTAAGCAATTCCATTGTTGCTCATTGGAGAAGTTTCCCACATGCAATTAGATCTCAAACCCACACAAAAGCCCATTCGCGCCTATTACGATTCGCTCGCCGAGTTTAGAAAACACGGCGTGAGTAAAGAGACATCCGTGCGCGCTGCCTTTGCCGATCTTCTGAAGCATTGCGCCCGCCAATTCAAAGGTCCCGAAGGTAAATGGACGCTCATCGAGGAATACTCCTACCCGCTCGCAAGTGGAACTCGCGGAGCGATCGACGGAGCGATCCTCACCGACCTCTCCATCCCAATAGGGTACTGGGAAGCAAAAGACTTAGGCGACGACCTCGACAAAGAGGTTAAGAAAAAATTCAAGATCGGATACCCGAAGACAAACATCATCTTCCAAACGCCGGAGCGCGCTATTCTCTATCAGAATGCAGAGAAGCCTATCGGTGAATACGATCTCCGCGAGCCTGCACAGCTCATCAAATGCCTCCTCGATTTCTTCGCCGGGGCCGAAGAGGATGTGCAGTGGGAAGAGGCCGTCGAAGATTTCAAAACCCGCATCAAGGATTTCGGCAACGATCTTGAAGCGCTCATCGAAACCGAGCGTAAGGAAAATAAACGCTTTGCCGAAGCCCTCACAAGCTTCGCAACGCTCTGCCGTCAGTCCATCAATCCGAACTTGTCGGACAAAGCAGTCGAGGAGATGCTCATTCAGCATCTGCTCACGCGACGTATCTTTGCTTCCGTCTTCGCGCAAGGCGAGTTCTTGCAGCGCAATCCGATCGGGCAGGAGATCGAGAAGGTCGTACACCAACTCACATCGCGCAACTTCAATCCGGCAGAGTTTTTTAGTTCCATCGAGCACTACTATGCCCGGATCGAGTCACGGGCCATGCAGATTCAGAACTGGGAGGAGAAGCAGCAATTCCTCAATACCATCTACGAAAAGTTCTTCCAGGGATTTTCAGTAAAGGTCGCAGATACGCATGGCATCGTATATACCCCGCAGCCCATCGTTGATTTCATGGTCCGAAGCGTCCAGCATATCTTAAAGACCGAGTTCAACCGAACGCTCGCGTCGGAAGGTGTTCACATTCTCGATCCTTTCGTCGGGACTGGAAACTTCATCATGCGAATCATCCGCGAGATCGGCGCAACACAAAAATCCGCCCTCCCGCGTAAGTACAAAAGTGAACTTCACTGCAACGAAGTGATGCTCCTGCCTTACTACATCGCCTCGATGAACATCGAGCACGAGTATTACCAGCAGACCAAACAGCACGAACCTTTCGATGGCATCTGCTTGGTCGATACCTTCGAACTCGCGGAGCCGGAACAAACTACGCTCTTCACTACCGAAAATACAGAGCGCGTAGAGCGACAGAAACGCTCGCCGATCTTTGTTATTATTGGGAACCCGCCATATAATGCGAACCAACAGAACGAAAATGATAACAATAAGAATAGAAAATATCCTGTCGTTGATAAACGTGTGGCGGAATCTTTTGGAAAAAAAAGTTCAG
>DASYAJ010000322.1:0-4985 GCA_036501405.1 Kapaibacterium sp. (SeqCode) | reverse complement strand
GCAAAGTTCTCCAAAATAGAATTCGAACCGCCGCGGTCTCCTGCGGGATGAACCATTGCTCCGGCCTCCATTCTCAGAAATCGCACCGATAGCACCGGACAATGGAACTCCGAAATGAGTTGCCGAATGTAGGGACACTCGAGCATCAGCGGTGTATCTCGATATATATTCCCTTTGTGCAGCCGGATCGGGAGAAATACTTCCCGCGTCAACCCCAGGCGCTCGCAAAGCAAAGCCGTTCCAATTTCCCGCATACTCCTTGGTATTGAAATGCGGTATCCATTTCAAATCCGATACCGCTTCGAGATCTGCTCGCAGTTTATCGGTTTCGAATGTGAGCGGTAACTTAAAACTTTGTATCGGGGTAGCCTTGCAGTAATGCTGAATCGCAACTCATACAAATCTCCCGATTGTGAAATAAATTCCAATGCAAATAAAACGGGCGGCATTCCTGCCGCCCGTTTGGAAAAATTCCAAGCAAATGCTGCCAGCGTTGCTTACCAGCGTTTGCCGCCGCCGCGACGATCTCCGCCGCCACCGCCTCCGCTGTAGCCGCCGCGTCCACCGCCACCGCCGCCACGACGGTCACCACCACCACCGCCGGAACGCTGCTCCATTGGGCGCGCTTCGTTAACGGTAATCGTGCGTCCGCCGAGTTCGGCTTCGTGCAGTTCCTCGATGGCCTTTTTCGCGGCGTCATCGTCGTTCATTTCGACGAACCCGAAGCCTTTGCTTCGACCGGTATCGCGATCGGTTATTACTTTGGCGCTGGAAATATCGCCATATCCGGAAAAAATTTGGTGGAGCTGCTCATCGTTAGTTTGATATGGCAGTCCGCCTACAAAGATTTTTGTCATGTAAAATAGAAAGTGTTGTTGACGAATGCTTTCAAGAACGCGCCCGGGGAATGTGAAGGAGAAGGAGACAACTGCGAATGTATTGGAATTACCCGCCGCGCGCCGCCAATGACCAAAATCTCTGAACTAGACCGAAAGCTGTGAATGTACGAATCGGAACCCCGAGGGAATTCCGATGGACCGATCAAAGTCCGGGCGAGATAACACCCTTTCGTTCAATTGGTTCACTCCTCATTTATTAATTGTGAGAGAGTGAATTCCTGCTAATTGTAAATCACAGCGTATCCTAAATAAGGATGCGATGAAGAGATAAAAACGAGTTCCATTAACGCTGAATGATCAGCTTTGTTTGCCTCACACCCCATGGGGACTGAAGTTGAAGTAAATAATTACCGCTGGGAACACTTGATAGCGGTAACGAATGATGCTGCGAACCATTTAACATGCGTTTCGAAAAAAATGTCGTGACAAGAGTTCCTTTCAAATCGAGCAGCATTAACGAACATGGCTCTGCATTTGGCACCGTGAAATCGACCGAGAGTTCATCGCGTGCAGGATTGGGAACTGCCGTTAGCATAATCCTGCTCGTCTGTTGCTCAACGGATACGGCATCCAGTGGACCCGCAATCGGAACTTCGGCATAATAAATTTTGAGAAGCCCACTTCGCAAATCAGCCCAAGCCGATGCGAGCGTATCGTTATGAATGGATGCACTCATAAAATCGTTACCTAGCCTTACGAGCGTAGGATTGTACAGCGCAGAAGAATCGCTCAAGCGGATGTTTTTGGACCAAGTCATTCCCCCATCGGTCGAATAGGCGGCGTAGGTGTCCGTGGAACTGGCATCGCCGATAGAGGAACCGTTCCTGCGGTCTCGCCAGACGATTGCAAGCTCACCAATTCGGGCCGAATGTGGGCCAAATCATATCCTGAACGACGCCATTGCCGACAGGATCGTCATTCACGCGCTCGGGCTGCGACCAGGTTCCACCTGCATCTGTCGATGTGACCGCAAAGACATCGTAATCTCCATTGCGGTCGTCCGGCCAAGCAAAGACGAGGTGTCGCGGATTCGTGGGATCGGCGATGATATGAAATCCTCCTTTGATGGAATCTTTCTCTTTGAAGTCTTCCACAGGCTGAATGAGAAAAGAACGGGTAAAACTTTGTCCGCCATCTTGCGACACTGCAAGCGCAAAGCCCGCTTTCAGCCCCTGATAAAATGGATAGGCAATATAAAGGCTCCCGTCGTTTGCCACCACAGGCGATCCCATCGGAGCATCGACTTCGTTGGCCGGATACGGAGTAGAATCGAGCACCATCTCCTGCGACCAATGCTGGCCGCTATCAGTCGAACGGGTAAGATAGGCATGGTTCGGCAGCGGGTTCCATGGCGCGGGCTTGGTGCAAATATAAAGATTCCCCTTCGATGCCGCATCCGAATTATCCACCGCGAGCCACGGCCGATCGAGCGAAACATCCGAATCTTCTGTCGCATCCAGTGCTTGCACCGGAACGGAAAATGTCCGCCCACCATCGGTGGAACTTACAACGAAGACTCCGCCATCGGTATTGGAACTATCCAGATAGTCGATGTAACTAAGAAAAAGCACCCCATCGCTACGCCACGCCATTGAAACATCGGCCGATTGCCATGCCGCATTCCTGTGAGGAAGCAGGATCGTATCGTTCCAAGTCACCCCACCATCGAAAGTGGAGCGAGTCGCGATCGTAACGGGATTCCCAATGAGCTTAAAGGACATCCATGCCGCTACCATGTTTTTCGGGTTCGTCGGATTAATAACTAAAAAGGGTTCGCCCTCGAAAATGCGTCCTTTGGAAATCTCCGTATTGGCGTTTTGCGCAAGCAGGCTCGCTGGAACGATAAGCGCAAGCAAAAGAATTAAGCGGTTCATGCTGACTTCGATGACATTTCGAAAACGAAGTTTAACGCAGAGCAAAGCGCGACGAAAACATGCGGAGAGGGAGAGATTCGAACTCTCGATAGCAGTTTACCTACTATGACGGTTTAGCAAACCGTTGCCTTCAGCCACTCGGCCACCTCTCCAAAGATCCTTTTTCCGGTATATCGCCGGTTGGAGTGCTAAACTTGACATTCTTCTTTCCCGTTCCGATTTCTTATTTGGGATAAAGGAGTGTTTGCGTTCTGCTTGCATGAGGAATTTCAAGTTCTCCCTGAGCAACTTAGAGGTCGGGCCAGCTGGAGATGTAGAGTGGATTTGCAGCCCGCAACAAAAATGGTGGGCAGAAGAGGTGATGTGGTTAATATTTATATATGCAAGGGTATGCAATTTCGTGTTAGGATATCGAGAAAAAGAAATTCCAAAGTCTAAAGCTGCACGAGCTACGCATCGATAATCAACGCCAGCACATCGCTTCCGGCAATAGCAGAGCGTCCCTTTAGGAACGAAAGCTCGATGAGGAAGGTCAATCCTTCCACTGTTCCACCTAACCGCGTTACGAGCCGCTTCGCTGCGGCTGCTGTTCCGCCGGTTGCCAGAAGATCATCGACGATAATGACTCGGTCGCCTGGAGCAATCGTGTCCGTATGCATTTCGAGCGTATTCGTCCCGTATTCGAGGGCGTATGCTTCACGGATGGTCTGATAGGGAAGTTTTCCGAGCTTGCGGACCGGCACAAATGGTAAGTTCATCTCAAGGGCCACGGGCATTCCGAAGACGAAGCCGCGCGATTCGATGCCCACAATGGCTGTCGGCGCTTTTGGCCGTGCGAATTCAATGAAGCGGTCAATCACTTCCCGCATTGCTTCGGGACTCGCGAGGACGGGAGTAATGTCTCGAAATAAAATTCCGGGCTTCGGGAAATCGGGAACATTCCGAACGAGCGATTCCGCCAAAAGTGGCTTGCGATCAAGCACACGCGGCTTCGCTAAAATTGGTTCGTCGACAATCGGCGATTCTATCATGACGCAAAAAATGGATTGTGGTGAGTTCCGTTTTAACGGCTGAGTGAGGAAAAACGTTTTTACTACACTGCATATTCCAAATTTCGTACTGCATATTTTCATCGCTCCCGTTATCGTTTCCGCACTTATCAATTTCGTCATGATGCACATACTCCCCATCGGAACAGCAAGATAATAATCAGAGAGCACCTACGTTTTACCGAAAAAAATAGTATTCTTTGGAATGTTCTCTCCAGAAATAGAAAAAATCTACATTTTACACAAGGCTCGAAAAAATGTCGTATCTTTGTAGGAGAATGAAGGAAGTCCTTGGATTCACCGATCTGTAACTTTGTAAGAACCTTAAGTTAAGGAACTTCTCTCATTCTCTCGCCGAGATGCGAACGGCGGAAAGTTGGACTGGGGAGGTTGCTCCTGTCTGGCGAAAGAGGTTGCGGTATTTCGGAATGCGAACCGGAATATTATGGGATTTTATTCATTTTAATAACGTTTTATCGGGCTGTAATATCCGAATGTTACCGTTATGTCTAAATTTCAAGATTCAATGAAGACGCGGAAATCGGTTTCTGCGATTCAACCTGCTGCTGGACCGGTTTCCGGTCCGGAAACCTCGAAACGGATGCGCGCGCTCAATGCGGAAGTCGTGGCGCAGCTTCGGCGGCTCGCCCAAAAGCGCGCGTTAAAGCAATTGGCACCCGAAGTCGATCCACATGAGTTGCTTTCCGAACAACTCAAAGATGTGATCCATGAGCTTATTTTCCGTCCGAAGTTCAACGATCTTTGCAACATCAACGATTTGCTTGCAAAGAAAACGGGTTACAACTACCGCTATCTTTCGCGCGTGTTTTCAACGATCGAGAAAAAAACGGTCGAGCGATTTATTATCGAGCAGAAGGTCGAAAAAGTGAAAGACATTCTGCAGGAAGGCGATTATCCGCTGGCTGATATTGCTTTCGAGCTGAATTACAGCAGCGTTGCACATCTCTCTGCGCAATTCAAGATGATTACCGGAGAGACGATCCGCGAGTATCGGACTACATTGCGAACCGCGAGAGCAGCCGAAAAAGGTCTTCAGTAATTCATTCTGAACCGCATGGACCCTGCGGATTCAGAACAATTATTTCTTCTCAAAATCGAGCGAGACGCTATTGATGCAGTAGCGCAGTCCGGTCGGTTCCGGG
>DASYAJ010000321.1:0-3551 GCA_036501405.1 Kapaibacterium sp. (SeqCode) | reverse complement strand
TTGAACAAATAGCGAAAACAGGCTATTCTTGAGGTTATTCATGAACAGGGCTTTCCCCCCGCACAAAATATTGCTTTTCTCAGTGCCGATTCCAAAGGACAGCAACAGAGTCCTCATGAGAGATTTCAGAGGGCTTCGATGCCTTCGGCGAAAGTGTCCCAGGAGTATTTTTTCTTCTCGTCGATGACGCCATTTGTGAGCGGTTCTTCAAGCTGTTCATTGAAAAATTGAATCACTTTTTCGGCAATGGCTTCGGGCTTGGCTTCGGGAGCAATCAATCCGCTCTTGCCATCGATCACGATCTCGGCGAGGCCGCCGACGTCGGTGGCGATCACAGGTTGGTCGAAATTATACGCGATCTGCACAATGCCGGATTGCGTGGCGGAGCGATAGGGAAGGACGGTTGCATTCGCGGCGCTGAAATAGATGGCGACATCTTCGTTCGGAATGTAATCGGTGTCGAGCACGAGATTTGATTCCGGGATTTTTAATTCGGACATGAGGGAACGGTATTCCGCTTCGTCATCGTAAAATTCCCCGGCCACGATGAGCCGAAGTTCCGGCAGTTTCGCAAGAAGCTGCGGCATGGCGCGGAGAAGCAGATCGAGGCCCTTGTATTTTCGGATATATCCGAAAAAAAGGATCGCCGGGACGTCCTCGGGGATGGAAAGAGTCTTTCGCGCAAAGGATCGGTCCATGCGGGAACCGAAAATTTCGTAAACCGGATGATCGAGCCGGATGCATGTGGCCGATGGCATCAGCGATTTCAGATCGCGCTCGACGGCTTCGGACTGCACGATGAAAGAATCGACGGAACGAAATGCGAAGCGAGTGAACATCAAATCGCCCGGCCGTTTTTCGTGGGGCAGGACGTTATCGGCAATGAAGACGATCTTGCATTGCTTACCTTTTTTTCGCGTGAGCCACTTTGCAACACGAGCGATGACGCCATAATCGGGAGCGAAAAAAGGAATCCAATATTTGAAGATAATGAGATCGGGCTTGAATTTCGCCGCCGCCGCGCCGGCCTTCATCCAGGTAATGGGATTTAGGGAATCGATGAGAATTTCCGTGGTTGCGGGCTCAAGCACCTCCCGGCTCCCCCCTTGAAGAGGCTGGGACGAATTTTTTTGGAAAGGGGAGGGGGTTTGTTCTTCCTGCGATTTTCCTGGGAACAGAAATTTGGGATACTGCCGCTTGAAGGTGATGATTTTGACCTCATGGCCGCGTTTGATGAGCGTCTGGGCAAGCAGCGCAACGTAATGCGCAATGCCGCCGCGCAGGGGGTAAGCCGTTCCAACGATGACGATTCTCATGAGAGGGTCTCCGCGCTGTAACGCGCTACGAGTCCTGTTCGGACAGCGTGATAATACTGAACTCGGAAAAACCAGAATGCAAGAAAAACATAGACGACCGACAGTGTGCAGCCAATCCAAAGAGAATCAGCAGGAACAGTTCCACCTTTCACGATCGCGCGCAACGTTTCGAAGAGATACGATGCCGGAATTGCTCGTGCGAGGGGTTGCAGCCAAATGGGAAGCACGGCAACGGGGTAGAACACTGCGGCGATCGGTGCAAGCACTGCGGGCATGGGCCAGATGAACCACTCCGCGGCGGGACCTAATCGTAAAACGATTCCAATCGCAAAAATTCCGAATGCAATACCGAATAAGAAGAGGCCGAGAAGAATAACGATGACCACCGCGCCAAACGAAAAAATCCAAAGCCCGAAGACGAGTGCGGCCAGCGTGAGCATCACGACGAGTCCGATGAAGCTCGTCATCATGCTGGCCACAACAAGACCGCCGATGTATTCCGATAGTCGGAGCGGCGTAGCAAAGAGATTCAGGAAATTTCGGGACCAAACGTCCTCGAAAAACGAGGTGGAAATTCCGAACATGGCGCGCGTAAAAAAATCCCAGAGCAGAACAGCGCCGAGCATCGTGGAAACGAAATTGAAATTGGATTGCACGGTATCGAGATACCGCGTAATAAATCCCCACAAAATAATGTCGATCGCAGCCCAGGCAAAGAGCGGAAAAATACGCGTGAAGCTCCCGCGCATCAGGAAAAAGATGCGGAGCACGATGGCGAAAGCACGGCGTGGGTTCATGCAGGATGATGTTCTAACGCCAATGGTTCCCGTGCCACCGTTACAAAGAGATCTTCAAGGGAATTCTTACCATGAAGTCCCGGCAAGGCTTTGGGATCGCCTTCAAGCACAATCGCTCCTTTTGATAAAAAGAGCACCCGACTGCAAACATCCGTCACTTCATACATATTGTGAGAGGTCCAGAGCACCCCAATCAATGTTTTTTGAACGAACTCGACGATGGTTTCCCGAATATAACGCGCGGCCGAAGGATCGAGCGAGGCTGTCGGTTCATCGAGTAAGAGCAAGGGTGGTTTGTTCAACATCGCTTTTGCAAGACTTGCACGAGTCTGTTCGCCAGAAGAAAGAACGCCGCATTTTGTTTTTCGAAATTGCTTCAGATCGAATGTTTCGATCACTTCCTCGATGCGTTCCGAAAGATTGGGAACATCATAGAGCATTCCGAAAATACGAAGATTTTCGAGGATGGTCAGGTTCCCGGGAAGTGGAGCATAGACTGCGGCAAAATTCGTCTGCTGTAAGGCACGAGAACGTTCCTTTGCAAGATCGATACCATGAATAAAAATAGTACCCGTTGTTGGTTCCAGCACGCCGAGCAGCATATTGATCGTCGTCGTTTTTCCGGCACCATTCGGACCAAGCAGACCGACGACCTCGCCCGGTTTCACCGCGAACGAAATGCCATCGACGGCGATTGTTTGACCATAGTGCTTTCGAAGATCGCGCACATCGAGCGCAGCAGGATTGGACATGACTTTGGGTTATTGCAACGCTTTACGACCGCCTCTTCTTCCAGACTTCCCACGGAGAGGAATTTTTTTCTTCGTGGACGAACCGAGCACACTTTCATAGACGGCTTCATAGTGCGGTACAATTCGTTCCTTTGCAAATTCTTTCGTTGCGTGTGTGTAGGCCCCTTTTGCCAGCTTTTCGCGCAGCGCTTTATTCGTCAAAAGATCGGCGGTGCGGTCCGCGAGCGTTTCGATATCGCCAACGCCGACGACGAATCCGGTAACGCCATCGATGTTCAGTTCGGGCAGGCCGCCAACGTTGCTGGAAACGACCGGAATGCCGCAGGCCATGGCTTCCAACGCCGAAAGGCCAAAACTTTCGTTACCAGAAGGAATAAGAAAAACATCGCTTGCCGAAAGCACAGAAGCAAGTTCGCTTTGCTTTCCGAGAAAGCGCGTTTGTTGCCAAATACCAAGTTCCCGTGCCAATGCCTGGCATTCGCCGCGATCGGGCCCATCGCCGATGAGCAGCAGTTTCGCTTTGATGCCGCGATCGAGAATGATTTTCAATGCTCGAATGGTATCGGTCACTCGTTTTACTTCCCTAAAATTCGAGGTATGCACGAGCAGCTTTTCGCCGTTTGGAGCAAGAAGCCGTCGAAGATTTTTCGAATCGACGGGGCGAAAGACATCTTTATCGATGAAGT
>DASYAJ010000320.1:0-10569 GCA_036501405.1 Kapaibacterium sp. (SeqCode) | reverse complement strand
GCGAAAGAAAAAATTCCGACCATCATCGCAAAGCCCCCGCGGTTCGGACGCCGCTGCTGCGCAAAGGGCATTTTCGGCGCGGCCATCAAAAAGCACTGAAAGATGACACTCGCAATCGCCGCGATGACCAGCGTATGCATGACCGCATGAGCGACCGGCATGTAATAAGAAAACACGATTGCGATGAGGACCATATAAGGTGCTATGATCGAAACGAACATAGTGTTGCGCACCGCCAGCAGTAATTTGGATCGGTCGATCGGCGCGGAAAAGAAAATCCACGCCGCTTTGTAGTTGTCACTCTGCGAAATCGCTTGCATCGAAATGAGGGGCATGAGCATCGCCACGAGATAGAGCATGTTCGCTTGCAGTACGCCTTTCATCGGTCCCGAAAAAGGGTCCACAATGCCGCCTTGCATGACTGCGATGAGCAGGTAGAGGAACGTTGGCGGCAGGGAGGCGAGCATCTGCATTCGAAACTTTGCATCGTAGCGGAACTGCGCGCGAAGCACCTGGAACATCGTCCGCGCCTCGTCGGATCGGGCAAGTCGAAGCCATAGCCGGTAGAGGAATGAATCGGGTTTCGATTTTTTCGATTTCGCCAGTGCAGTCGCTGAGCCAGAAAGCTCGTCCACTTCCGATTGATAGTTCTTACCCAACAACAGATGCGAAGTCGCCGCGAGCACCGCAAGAAATAACACCGACAACGCACCGAAGAGGAGTGTTATGCTTGAAACCGTTCCCAAACCGATCGAGCCGAGCGAGGCAAACCAATAGGCCGGAACGAAAGCGATCCAGGGATAATCGGTCAGTGTGATCGAATGGAGATTGATCCGATGCTGCACCTGCGAAAGCACGACAAAGCTGATCGCGGTCACAAAGGAGCCGAAGAATTGCACGTAACCCGTTACCTTTGCGACTTTCGCAGCAGAAAGTTTACGCATCACAATGCCATAAAGCGCGATGACAGCCATCGAAGCCGCGATTCCCGAAAGGAGGAATGCAAAAGCAAAAATAAGGTTCTCGCCGAGCAGCTCGACCCAAGTGCCTTCACGAAGGAAAAATTGAAGCGCAAGGAATGGACCAATAAGAAGCAGGAGCGAAATAGCGGTGGTATAACAAAGCAGGACCGTAAGCCGAGAAAAAAAGAAGGTGTCGCTCGAAACGGGCAGCAAGCCGATCATACGCGATTCATCCGGCGAAAGGAATCCGCTGCCGAACGAAAGGAAGATATTGCTGGCAATGACAATACCAGCATAGAGCATAAAAATTCCCGCCGCAATCGTGAATGCTTCCCCCGAATCGTTGGAGAGGAAGAGCCGGATCGAAAACGCGCCGATGAGCAGATAACTGAACATCGTTCCGTACGCCCACCCACGGCTCATTTTGCGCCGGCGGTTCATCCGCGTGCTTGCCGTGCGCCACTCACTCAAGAGCGCGTAACGTGTGAGAATCCAAACTTGCTGCAGATCGATCTCAGACATATTATTCTTGTGAAAGCGCGCGAAGGACATCGTCGGTCGAGCGTTCGATGTCCGCGCCGCCCGTCAGTGTATGAAAAGCGCGTTCGAGCGACGCCGCTCCCGATTGTTCCAGAAGTTCCGCAGGCGTTCCAACGGCGATGAGCTTGCCATGCGCCATGATGGCGATGCGATCGCACAGTCGTTCCACGACGTCGAGCACATGGGAACAGAAAAAGATCGTTTTGTTCGTCGCCGATGATCGATCGTTCGCGACGGATGCGCGATCGGAACCGTGCGCGAATTTCCGCAGGACTTCTTTGAAGATGAGCGCAGCGTTGGCATCGAGGCCTGAAAGCGGCTCGTCCAGAATCAGCACTTCTGGGTTATGCATCAGCGCCGCAATAAGCAGGACTTTCTGTTTCATACCCTTGGAAAACTCCGCGAGTAACTTTTTTCGGTCGGCCGAAGCGAGTTCGAAAAGCTGGAACAGTTCCTCTCGCGTTTCGGTCAGTTTTTTTCGATCGAGATGCCGCAGCGTTCCAGCGAGGTCCAGGTATTCATCGGCGGTCAAGCTCTCATAGAGAATCGCGTTTTCGGGAACGTAACCGATCCGCTTCTTCACTTCGAGCGGTTGCTCGACCACATCGTAGCCTGCAACGCGGACCGTCCCCGTCGTCGGACGCGAAAGCCCCGTAAGGACTTTCACCGCGGAGGATTTCCCCGCGCCATTCGGGCCGAGCAACGCGAAGATTTCTCCCGGATCGATTTCGAGCGAGAGGTCCTCGACGGCAAGCGTTTCGCCGTAGCTTTTCGAGAGGTGAAGGATTTCGATCATAGAATAGTATGCGGCAAGATACGCAGCAAAAATTATTGGGGCATTTTAATGCGGACGGTCAGCTCGTCGGGATTTATTTGTACGTCATCGTATTGCAGGGTAAGGGAATTTTCTCCCGCTCGAGCATCGAGATGTTTTGGGATCGAAAATCCGCCGACTGTTTCCAGTTCCGAAAAATGAACCGTTACGTAGGGCGTTGCAGCCGTGTGCATTGGATCGATGAGGCCATTCCATACGCGCACTCCGGTAAGCTGAAGACTTCCGGCATCGGTTTCGTTTGGCAGCGTACCTTCGAGTTCGAGCACCGCTGTGGTATGCGCTTGATTATCTTTGGCGACAATCACGTGCCGTGTCTCGCTATTCGAGTAGAGCGAAAGCGAATCGGTTTGGAACGGAATTCCCGGCAGGCCATACACGATGTCGCTCATTTCCGAAAGAGAAATGCCGCCGAGGTGCGTCAAATCTTCGAGCGAGTGGGCGTCGGTCGGACCGGTCAGCGTTTGGCCATGAAGAATGTCGTAAAATTTATATTGCTGCGGCGAAGCAAGAAACCGCGCAAGAGTAATGCCCAATGGTCCACTGATGACGATACTGAGCGAATCGACACGGTTCCCACCGGCATCGATCCGTTTGCTTTTCATCGCAAAGCTCGCTGAGTTCTTATCGCCAGCTTGATCGACTGTGATATCGCCCGAAACACTGAGGCTGCGTGCAAAAATGGAACGGGACGCCATCCAGGAACGAATGTTCGCAATCGTTACCGCGCTCGTGTCGATGGTGACCGGCAGCCGCTCCTTCGTCATTTTGGGCTGCGTTCCGCAGCTTGCCAGAAACGCGATGGTAGCGAAGGCTGCAACGGTCGAGCGGATACGTTTCGAGAGCTTCACTATAATAGTAGGTTCTTTCATTGATGGAAGCGAAACACACGGACTGCTTTTTCCAGTCCATCGGATTGTCCCAGGTGCGTGTCCCTGCGCAGCGCGTGTACTACACAGTGTCCTCACAATGTCCTCACAGTGTCCTCGGAAACACGCACTGGAAAATGTTTCGGCGGTTTAGAGAAATGGGACAAAAACTGCGTATTTAAGCCTGAAATCTGTGAAAATTGCTGTTGGCATTCGAATGGGACATTGTACCTGCATCGAGCGTCACTTGACGCTTTTAGTGAACAACCAGGTAATCAGAAACATAAAGATAGAAAAAAGGACGAACAAAACGAAAACGTAGCGGTAATCATGGCGAAACTCCTGATCTTTAATTTTGCATCAAAGTTCAGGAAACAAACCGAGAAGGGTGTCGTAGAAGCGCTGGTAATTTGCTCAGAATGCCCGTTCTTCTCACCTCCTCCAAAGGAATGGGCCTGATAGTTTAGTTCAACCCCGTCATAATATAACCTTATTTCAATGATCACGCGTATTTCATATCGGACCGCAGGCTTTGCCGCTCTTGCTGCGATCGCAACTTTTTTTTACACGAATGTCGGAAACGCGCAAACGTTTTCTCGCGCCGTCGTTTTAGTGAGCGGAATTATCCGTTCCGATGAAACCCTACAGCCAACATCCGTAAGAGTGAGTGTACGAGAGATTGGAGACACTGCTCGCGAAATCACTTGCAGCACCTCCAATCGCGAAACAGGGAAGTATCTCGTTGTTTTGCAGCCTGGTAAAAAGTACTGGGTGCACCTCGAAGGCGATTCGATTCTAACGAAAGACGTTCAGATCGAAACACCCGATGTGCAGCAGACACAACAGATCAAAAAAGATCTCGATGTCACGCTCCGCGAGAGCGAGGCGACGAAATCCTCTGCGGCGCCACCATCGGCAAACTAAAGTTTTGAAAAGTTGAGTTGTCCTGTTGCGGGCTTTTCATGGTTGCCCGTAACTAAAAAGAAGCAGAAGCAAGCGAGGGCGGCCTTCGGGTCGTCCTCTTTTTTTTAAAGTTTTTTTAAAATCGGACGCGGGGAGAATTCCCGCCTCCGTTTGCGTTAGAGAAACCACGTGATCCACCAAACCGTGACCATCCGGAACCGCGCGGGGCTGCATACGCGCCCCGCCGCCGCTATCGTCAAGCTCGCCAGTAAGTTCCAATCCGAATTTTATGTGATTAAGGACGGCTTCCGAATCAATGGCAAATCGATCATCGGCGTGATGACACTGGCTGCGGCCCAGGGTTCCACACTCGAACTCGAGTTCGATGGACCCGATGAAGCCGTAGCGATGAAAGAACTCGCCGAGTATTTTAACAAGGGCTTCGAAGAAGAAATGTAAATGAGCCGGCAGAAAGAAACGAAAGAGACGCTTCGCTTCCGAGGCATTGCTGCAAGCCGCGGCATTGCCATCGGACCTGCGTACCGTTACTTTCGCACGAAGCTCTATGCCGAGGACCGCCCGCTGCAACTGCAAGAGGTCGGCATCGAGATCGAACGGTTCGACGCCGCGACAAGCAAGGCGCGGCAGGAGATCGAAAAAGTCCGCCGCGTGGCCGAGCAGAAAGTGGGAACTCCGGCATCCTCCATTTTCGAAGCGCAGATGATGATGGTCTCGGACGAGTTTATTCTCAGCACAATTCGTCAGCGGATTAAGCAGGAGTTGCGTCCGGCAGCATTCGTGGTCGATTCGGAACTTTCAGCGCATGCGAAAATGCTCGAAGATGCGAACGACCCCACGATGCGCGAGCGCGCCGATGACATCGAAGATATTAAACAGCGCTTGCTGCGCTATCTTCTCGATCGAAAAAAATGGGCGGCGAAGATTGAAGTTCCCTCGATCCTCGTTGCCGATTTGCTGACGCCGGCCGATGCCATTCTCTTCGCCCGAAGCTCGATGCTTGGGTTTGCCATCGATGGCGGCGGCGTGACAAGCCACGTCGCGATTTTAGCACGCTCCCTCGGCATTCCGGCCCTCGTGGCGCTGCACTCGGCGGCCGAGCATATCGAAACCGGGGACATGCTGATTCTCGATGGAGAGCGAGGGGAACTTATTGTGTGTCCCGACCACGAAACGCTTCAGGGCTACGAACAGGAACAGAGCCTGGTCTTGGGAACCGGAGTCGATCTTTCTGAACCGATCTTCAAAGGAGAGACTGCCGTTGCAAAAACAACCGATGGCCATGCCGTGCGCCTGCAAATGAACCTGGAATTCGGCAGCGAAGTCGCGGTTATCGAAGCGGAACGATTGAGCGAAACGACTTCTGCCGATAGCAAAAAAAGATTAGGGCTCGGCCTTGTCCGCACGGAACATTTCATTCTGCTGCACGACGATTTCCCGAATGAAGAAGAGCAGAATATGCTCTATCGCGATCTTGCCGATCGATTTTATCCCGCGCCGGTTACACTGCGAACCTTCGATGTCGGCGGCGATAAAGTCTTGAGCGGGACCTACCGGGAGGATAACCCATTTCTCGGATGGCGAGGCTTGCGCATTTCACTCGATGAGCCGGAACTGTTCCTTGGGCAACTTCGGCCGATCCTGCGCGCATCCGAGCGTGGGAATGTAAAGCTCATGTTCCCAATGGTAACCACCGTTGAGGAACTAAAGCGCGCTATCGGATATGTTCGCGAGGCCGAGAGCCAGCTCCGCGCGAATGGAGAACCGTACGACGCTAAAATGCCGATAGGCATCATGGTCGAAGTTCCGGCTGCGGCGATCCTCGCCGAAAATTTTATTCCGCTCGTCGATTACTTTTCGATTGGATCGAACGATCTGACACAATATACACTGGCGGTCGATCGCGGGAACGATCTTATTTCTACGCTCTATCAGGAGCTGCATCCGGCCGTGCTGCGGCTGATGAAAATGACGATCGACGCCGGAAAGCGCGCAAAGAAGCCGGTCTCGATCTGTGGCGAACTGGGAAGTTATCCCTTAGCTACGCCGATTCTGGCAGGAATGGAGATCGATGAAATATCGGTTTCGCCGGCAGCCGTGCGGCCGCTGGCCACGCGCCTGAATGCTCTCAACCAAGCCGAATGCCGCGAGCTTACGACACGAATCTTAGAATCGGCCGTCTCGCCGGAGGACGTGAAACGGCAAATCCTGCAATTCCTCTCGGAACGAAAACTGATCGACGTGTTCAGCGAGTCGGCATTGCGTCCCGGATTCGGTGCGAGACTGATGAAGCGATAGATTCCCAGCTCCGTTCACGGGCACTCGCTCAATTCACCAGCACCAGCTTTTTCACGGCGGCGGTAAGCTCATCGAAATTGAGCGGCTTGACCAGGTGTGTATCGAACCCGGCTTCGAGCGAGCGCTTGCGGTCGCCATCCATGCCATAGCCACTGATCGCGATGCCATGCGTCGGGCGAATGCTGTTGATAGCGCGCATGACGTCATAGCCATCGCCATCGGGCAGGCCAATATCGCTGATGACAATGTCGAAGGAACTGTTCCTGGCTGCGTCGATGGCCGCCGTTACGGTCTTCGCGACGGTTACGTTAAAACCTTTGCGTTCAAACAGCACTTTAAGCGCGCGGCTTGTATCGTCATTGTCTTCGACGAGCAGAAGCCGGGCGGCGGGTGTTATATTCGGCTGCGGTAACGGCGGTTTCTGGAAGCTGTCGGAAGGTTCTATTTGCGCGGCAAGCGGAAGTTCGACCACGATGGTCGCCCCGGTGTTCTGCCCATCGCTTTCGGCACGGATGGAACCTTTATGTTGCTCGATGAGCGCTTTACTAATGGCCAGGCCAAGCCCGATGCCGCCAAAGCGGCGGGTGATCGCGCGGTCGCCCTGTTCGAACGCATTGAAAATAGAGGTGAGGTGCTCGGCGGGAATTCCGATCCCAGTATCGATGACCTGGATCTCGATCGTGCCGTGCCGGGTGTTCTTCGTGCGAAGCGCGATGGAACCTCCGGCGGATGTAAACTTGACCGCATTCTTAATAAGGTTCCAGAGCACCTGCTGCAGACGCGCTTCGTCCGCGCGGACGGCGGTTTGTTTCGCTTTCAGATCGAGCGTCAGTTTCAGGTCCTTTGCGGCGATATCGTCCCCGCAGATTTGGAGCGTTTCATCGATCGTTTCGTGAACATCGATGAGCGTGGAATGAAGTTCCAGTTTACCATTGGCGATGCGCGTGAGGTCGAGCAAATCGTCGATGAGCCGTGCTTCGAGCTGGATATTTCGTCCAATCGTCTCGATAAGTTCCATTTGGTCCGGCGTGACGCCCGGATCTTCCTTCATCATTTGCACAATGGCCAGCACCGGAGTCAGTGGCGTGCGTAATTCGTGGCTGAGCACCGCGAGGAACTTATCCTTCGCGGAGTTGGCCAGCTCCGCCGCTTCTTTGGCCTGGCTAAGTGCGACTTCGGCATTGCGGCGCACTGTAATCTCGTTTTCGAGGCCCGTATTCGCTCGTTCCAGTTCCTGCGTCCGTTCGCGAACACGCCGTTCGAGTTCTTCATTGAGCTCGCGCGACTTCGCCTCCATCAGGTGCCGTTCCGTAATGTCGATGCCAGCAGCAATAATGCTCGTGGCGGCGCCCTTCTCATCGTGAATCCCAGTGAAAGTGAGCAAAAGTCGGCGAACGCCGCGCGTGCGTGTCGTAAGAGACATTTCCACATGCACGGAACTTTCTCCTGCCGCGATCCGCTCGAAGGCGGCCTGCACGTTCGGCGCGTCGTCTTCGACGACAAGCAGTTCCCATGCTTTTCGCCCCCGAAGTTCTTTGACTGTATATCCCGTCAGTTCTTCGCCAGCGCGATTGAAACGGACCAGGCTTCCATCGGGAGAGAAGATCACAATATAGCTTCCTGCGGTATCGAGAATTTTATCGATAAAATCGCGTTCTTTGGAAAGCTCGATCGATTTTCGTTCGAGTTCGAGATTGAGCGCGCCGGTAAGCTTGTTCGTGCGCCCAAGTTCTTCATTGGAAATACGCAAGAGTCGCGCCTGCTCCCGAAGGTCATCGGCCATGCTCCGGATTTTGAGTTCCCTTCGATAGAGTTCCACGAACACGCCGACCTTTGCCCGTAGGATCGTCGGGTTGAACGGCTTGGCCAGATAATCGACGGCACCGAGCGAATAGCCTTGAAAAATATTCAAATCCGTCGTATTGACGGCCGTCAAAAAAATGATTGGCGTATGCTGGGACTGCGTGCGCTTGCGGATGAGTTCCGCCGTCTCGAAGCCGTCCATGCCCGGCATCTGCACATCTAAGAGAATAACGGCAAAGGTATCTTCGAGGACTTTTCGCAGTGCTTCGCGACCGGTCGTGGCGCGGACAAACTCGAGTGCATTCTGTTCATCGTTAACAATCGACCGGCTGTGCGAAAGCGTGGCCTCGAGTGCCAGAAGATTCTCGGGGTGGTCATCGACGACGAGGATCTTCGTGACAGTGGGGTATTCGATGCCAGCCCACGCGTCTGTCGTCGTGGGCAAGGAAGAAGCGAATGTGTCGGTCGTAGGCATGAATAGGTCATCCGCACCGGATTCGGTCGGAAAGTCGATACTCCTGACCGGCGCAACGAATATGCCAGTTTCGAACAGTTCTTTCAAGAAATAGAATGGAGAGCAAAATGAAAGAAACGGCAGCCGAAGCCGCCGTTCCTGCAACGAGCATTATCCTAACAAGATTACTTGAATAACCAGACGCGGAGCAGCGAAAGGAGCTGATCGACGTCCACCGGTTTGGTGATATAATCCGAGGCTCCGGCTTCGATGCACTTTTCGCGGTCGCCGCGCATGGCTTTGGCTGTCACGGCGATCATCGGCGCGTTCTTATAGCGCCGGTTTTTTCGGATGTTCCGCATCGTTTCGTAACCGTCCATACCGGGCATCATAATGTCCATCAGGATGATATCCACGTCGGTTGTTTTGTCCAGAACATGCAGCGCATCCTGCCCATTTTCAGCATAGACAATCCGCATATTGTGCCGTTCGAGGAAGCTGGTGATCGCGAAGATATTCCGAATATCATCATCGACGATGAGAACCTTTTTGCCTGCGAGCGTCGCGTCCGATGTCCGAATATTTTCGAGGCGGCCCCGCTTCTCGTCCGAAAGATTTGCTTCATTCCGATGCAGGAACAGCGAGGTCTCGTCCAGCAGCCGGTCCAGCGAATTCATATCTTTGACGATAACCGATTCCGCATGTTTTGCCAACTGTGTCGATTCCTTCTTGGAAAGCTCGCGGGAGGTATAGACGACGATTGGCAGCTCGGCGGCTTCGGCCTCTTTTCGAATATTGGCAATAAGCTCGATGCCGGAATTGTCCGGCTGATCGATATCGATTACCATGCAATCGAAGAGTTCGGCTTTCAGCCGCTCGATCGCTTCGGAACTTTTCACGAGGACCAATTCGATATCGCCTTCGCCATCGAGGACGGACCGAATAGCGTTCTGCTCTTGCTCGTTATCTTCGATGACGAGCAGTTTTTTCTTGTCTTGACTGGAAACCCTGCGCAGTTCTCCGAGCGCGTTCGTCATCTCTTCTGGAGAAACCGGCTTTTGAATCTGGTTGATCGCGCCCATTCGCTTTTGGCGTGGGAGCTTTTCGAGCATCGAAACGATCTGCACCGGAATGTGGCGTGTTACCGGATCGTGTTTGAGGCGGTCGAGCACGGCAAGGCCGTGGATGCCCGGCAGGAGAATGTCGAGCGAAATCGCATCCGGTTTATAGCGCCGCGCGTAGGCAAGCCCGGTCTCACCGCGATTGGCGGCGATGACCTTGAACTCTTTCTCGTGCGCCATGTCCATCAGGATTTTTGCGAAGTTCGCATCGTCTTCGATGACCAGGAGCGTTCGGTCGCCCGGTTGAATATCGTTCCTATCGTCGAGGATCTCTTCGGGTTCCGCAAGGACCTGCGTGGCGACTTCGGAGGTGCCGGAACGAAGATCGCGCGAAGGGAACTGGAGAGGAATTCCATTCGAGCGCGCATCCAGCTCGCCCTGTTCGCCTTCTTCGTGTGTGCCGATTGTCGTTGGAATGTAGTTGGCCGGAATGTAAAGGGTAAAGGTGCTTCCTTCGCCCGGCGTGCTTTCGAGCCGGATTTCGCCGCCGAGCAGGCGTGCAATTTCGCGGCTGATCGAAAGGCCGAGTCCCGTTCCGCCATATTCGCGGCTTGTCGTTCCATCGGCTTGTTGGAACGATTCGAAAATGACTTTGTGCTTATCGGGAGCAATGCCGATGCCGGTATCTTTCACAGCAAATCCGACAATGGCCGGCGATTTTTTCAGGACCTCGTTGATGAGGAAAGTATCCTTCGGCGCCGGAGCGATATTCAGTTGAATGCTGCCGGTGTGCGTGAACTTGAACGCATTCGAGAGCAGGTTCTTGAGC
>DASYAJ010000319.1:0-3807 GCA_036501405.1 Kapaibacterium sp. (SeqCode) | reverse complement strand
GTCTCCTCTATGGTTCCAGACTTCAGTTCCAACCAATAGGAACCGTTTGGAACTTGTGTCAGGTCCACTTGGAACGGTTGGCCGTGTGGGGTAACGATCTTATGCAAAATTCTTGCGCCGTTTTCAGAAATCAACGTGACTTGCGTCGTGCCCAGAAGTTCCGGAGACGAAATCGTTACGATCTTGGTGGCTGGATTTGGGTAAACCGATAGATTCGGCGAATGAACGGAACGATCGTTGACATCGGACAAGACTCCCGGATTAGAAAAGTTCGGGTTATGGATAAAGGCGGTGTCCGTTAGGCTTTGCAAGAATGCGATAAGATCCGATTGATTTTGCGAAGTCAAGTGGAGCGGAACGATTCGAGGATCCGCGGCAAAACCGCGTGCGCCCTGGTTATAGTTTTGGATAATTGTCGTGAGGGAAAAAACATTTCCATCCGCATCGTACGGTCCCATCACGCCGACATTCCGTAACGAGGGAGTGCGAAATTTTCCGAAGTCGTTCGAGTCGCGGCTGACATCTTCGCGGCCCGAATCGATCTTCCCGCTATGATAATATTCCAAAGGAATGCCGATGGAATAGTACGCGTTGTCGGTGAATAAATTCCCAAGCGTATTGGTGTTGATTGAATCTAATCTGCCATGACATTCGGAGCAATGATTTACGGTATCGAAGAACAAATTCATTCCACGAAGCGCCGCTGCGGAAAGTGCGGATTGATTTCCGTTCACGTATTGGTCGTATGCACTATTTCCACTGACGAGGCATCGCACGAAGGTAGCAATGGCTTTTGCGATACGGTCCACCGAGACGGTTGCATCGCCGAATGCATTGGTGAAGAGCGCAGCATAGGCGGGGTTGTTAGAAAGCTTCGCGATTGTGTTGCTCGTATCTGCTTCGAGATCTCCGGGACGAAGGAGCGCCATCTGTGCCTGCTCTTCGAGTGAATGCGCGTGGCCGTCCCAAAAAAGGACCGAATCGTAGGCCACATTGACGAGCCGAGGGGCATGCCGAATCGTGTTAGAAACTCCAAATGCGCCTGACATTCCCGGAATGGTATCGGAAAAACTGAGCGATTGCTGGTGGCATGTGCCGCAAGAAATTTTTCCATCCCCACTCAATTCCTTTTCATAAAAAAGTTGACGGCCCAGAATAAATTTATCCTCCGTAATCGGATTATCGGCGGGGACCAGCGGCGCGTGCCATCCCGCAGGCAGGACCAGCGGCGATGCGTCCATGGTTTTATCGAGGGAAGGCGCAGATCGGAATGCTACGCTCAGCGCTGCGATGCACACCACGCAGGGGAGAACAAGATACTTTGTTAGAGCGAGAGTTCGTACTTTGAAATGACCTACGGAATACATTGACATAATGACTTTCGGAAAAGATGTGAATAAAAAGAAAGGAAAGCTACTATTTAAAACGCGCCACCTCCGCGCGGTTACAAAAAAACATCATGAATAATTTAAGGTAGGAATGGTAAATTTCATGAAAAGAGCCATTTCATAAGCTTCGATCGGAAACCAATAAAAATGATTTTTGTTAAATATTATATAGTATGCGATTCTCTTATCTCTTTCTCTCCCTCCTCGTTCTTAGCTTGGTCTCTTGCAGCAAAAGCAGTAATCCTCTTGCTGCGAATGACCATATTACTCTTTTCGACACGACGGCTTTTCCAACGGATGAATACTTCCAGGTAAACGGCCAGCCTTCGCTGGACGGATGGTTCTTTTATCCATCCATTCCAGGAGATACGATTACGTTCAACGCCTCTGGTCCTCCACAAAGTACGAATGCCTGGTCGATTACGCTTCGAAAAAGCGATGTGCCGCCGGTCACGAATAATGTGACGAAAAGCTTCATCCATTGTACGAGTGGAGTTTATTCGCTCACGGTTTGGCTTCGGATCAAGAAAATTCTCGATTCTGTGCAGGGTTATAATCCTGTGGGAACGATCGACATCATTAAGCAGAGCGCGAGCGGCAGCGATACGGCCAGCATTTCTGCTGGCGATAACACACAGTGGAATGCTGTGACGCTGCTCGATACGCTTACGCTGCTTCCGAGCGACACGGTCACGCGGATGCTGGCCTCCGGTGCTTGCGACAGCACTTGCCACGGGAACCCTTACTGGTATGACGATATTACCTTCAAAAAACTGCCGTAACTGCGCACCATTTTTTATCTTTATGATTTCATCTCGTATCGCACTGTTCGTTCTCCTATCGGCGGCGGTCCTTTCTTGTAAAAGCACGAGCACCGGAACCAATCTCCCAGGTTCCTCGGACACAACCTTTCTCTTGAAAAATGCGAGTTTCGATTCGGCAGGAACGCATGGGTTCAATGGATGGTCCTTTCATCATTCGTTAGACACGACCGATTTTGAGCAGGATGCCCCGCCAGGCGCAGGAATCTGGGGCTTCAAAATTCACTCCGTGGATTTTCCATTTCAATCGGATAACATCACCCAAAGCTTTACAAATCTAAGCTCGGGCGTTTACGCCTTTACGCTTTGGTCGCACACGAAGTATGTATTTCCCGACAGCATTTTTCATCCATCGTGGGTTTCCATTACGAAAACAACGGCTTCGGGGAGTAGCACGACTTTGATCGATTCGATTCCATGCAGCCTCACATGGTTCCCATCGACCATGCTCGACACTCTTACCTTGCTTCCAACCGACACAGTCACCCTCGAAATCTCATCGGGTCTCGCCATCGTCCATGGCAATCCGAATACGGTTGACGATTTTACCTTTGCGCGACTACCATAACTATTTTATTCCGATTCCCAACATTCGATCGCCGAAAACTCCGAAGGTCGTGGTGAGAAAATAATTCGGATATTGGAGGGATTTTTTTATTGCACGATCGAACGCGTTCCCACGAAGGGTGATTGTGGAAGGCGCTTTGACGCGCTGAATGATCTTCACATTTGTGTATCCCGATTGTTCGAGCATGTTCCGCAATGTCGCCGGCGTGAACTCGTTCACATGATAGGGGGGCATCTGCATTTTGCGAGGCTTGTTCATCGCTTTTAGCGCGATTGCTGCGGCGCGACCGATGAGGGAATTAAAGACGGCAGGAACTTCCGCAGCAATCACGCCGCCCGGCTTTAGCATTCCATTCGCTTTTTCGAGCATCGGCACCGGATCGACAAAATGCTCCAGCACATCGCCCATGAAGATAACGTCGTAGGTGTTCGGCGCGCTACGCCAATCTTCGAAGGAACTTTGCGTCACGTCGAGTCCAAATTTCGTGCGGCAGGCTTCGGTTCCGAGCGCCGCGAACTCGATGCCACTGGCTTCGTAGCCATGTGTATTCGCATAATTCAGGAAATATCCCATCCCACAACCGATCTCGAAAAATTTGCCGGACGGTTTGAATTTCTGAATCGCTCCCAAGATCGCTGGGAATTTTACGGAGCCTCGAATGGCGGCGGTTTCGTAATCGGTGGAAGCGTGCGCTCCGAAATCGGAGCCATCGAAGAGGAAATATTCGTCGCTATACATGAGCCGGAGTTCCTCCGGCGTGGGACGCGGCGCGATAAAAATGAAGTGACAGCGCGCGCATTTCCTCGCTTCGAAACGCTTGCCGTTGAAGAGATAGTACATGGGGAACGGCCCGGAGCGAGCGGTTCCGCAAAGAGGGCAGGGGGTGAGAGCTTCCGTCATTCGGCCTTCACAACGAAGGCCGCTTGCGAATCCGTTTCATATCAATCATAAGCATGAAAATAGCATGAAAATCTAGGTCTATTCAATAACCGCTATCTGCCTACTTATGACAGTATTCCCAGCAGAAAGC
>DASYAJ010000318.1:0-6808 GCA_036501405.1 Kapaibacterium sp. (SeqCode) | reverse complement strand
CACTCGATACAAGTGTGCTCGGCGGAAGCCCCTTCACACTTTTCCCAAATTCTTTTGGTTCCGAGATTTCTCGTGGAGACACCGCGCGACTCTGCATCCAGTTTCAACCGACGACGTATGGACCGTTTCAAACTTCGATCTTGGTTCGGAGCGATACCGGCGGTTCGCGGACCATCTATCTTCAGGGCCTCGGCGTTGCACCCGATCTCCGGTTCAGCTCCCATCTCCTCGATTTTAGTTATGTCGACCTTGATTCCGTTCGGAATCTTTTTCTTTTGGACTCGAATGCCGGGAACATTGCCACGTCGGTTTCGACCCTGCACAGTAAAAGCGAATTTAGCATAACGCGTGCAGCCAATGTGGCTGCGGCTCAGAAAGATTCCGTCGCAGTGGCTTTCACTCCCGATTTCATCGGACCGATTTCCGATACCCTCTTCGTCCAATGGAGCAATCAGACCGACACCGTTCTTCTCCGGGGAAACGGAACGAAAGAAGGACTCCAAACGAGTACAACGGAACTCGATTTCGGGAATGTTCATGTGGGAACTGATTCAACCCTTAGCGTTTCGCTCTTCGCCACGAACCATTTTCCGACAATCGATAGCATCGCGATCGTATCGAACACGCAGGCAATCTTCGACACATTCATTGTTAGCGCCAATCGCCTGCTTCCATACACGCTCACAAGTCCGTTGGACACATTGGGCCTTGATGTGTCCTATCTCGCGCGATTAGAACAAGCCGACACGGCCGTACTGCGTATCTATCACGATAACGATTCGATGGACATTGATCTCACGGGAACCGGAGTCGAGGCGCATCCCTGGATCAGTCCGCCGACAATTCCCTTCAAAGATATTCTGATCGACACGCCGACACATTTTAGCCCGGTCCTGATTGGGAATAATGGTTCCTATCCGTTTTTCGTCACAACAATCTTGTGTTCCGATAGCACGTTCCAGCCGAGTCCAATTTCCCCGAACGTCCCGATTGCTCCACATTCGACACGATTCGATACGATCACGTTCACCCCCGTGGATTCGCGCTACCGCACGGCCATTCTTCAGTTCCAAACGTCCTATCACGATAGTTCCCTCACCGTGCAGCTCTCTGGCAATGGCGTTTATGCTCCTGACGCAGGCCCCGATTTCGGCTTTTCGGTTGCTTCCCGCCCGGAGGAAGAACCGGGCCAATTGGATACCATCCCGATTACAATAACGGGTTCCCGACTTTCGAAAATCGATACATCCGCACTCACGCTCGTAGTACATTTCGATCCACTCATGGTCCGAGTGTTCGGCGCGACGGATGGGGAAGGAAATGCGGCATTAAGCTTCGCATGGCCCAGCGATAGCACTTCGGCATTTAGTATTCCGCTTCGCGATACGGTGGGAAACATCATTGCCTACCTCTACACGGAAGCATTGTTGGGACCGCATGACACTTCCTACATTCATGTCGCGAATTCAATGCCCGCATTCGACCGACCTGAAGCAGCTGGCGACGGACTGTTCGCCGAATTCGATTGCGGTGGGCCTGTGCATGGCGTTATTTTCACCGGTCCGTATTCAACGGGGTCTATCGTTCCCAATCCAGCCTCGACCAGTGCCGTGTTGCCTTTCCAATTAGGACTGGAAGGCCCCGTGACCGTGGAATTATTTAATGCCGTTGGTTCGTCTGTCAAGCGCGTCGAGCTTGCCGATGTTCCGGAAGGAGCAGCGAGCCTTGCATTGGACATTTCCGATCTTCCGGCTGGTACTTATGTTTATCGCCTGACAAGCTTCGATTATCGTTCCGAAGGCCAGCTCGTTATTCTGCACTAATCATACGAGACAGAAAAGGAGCGACATTCCGCCAATAAACAATATTGCAACGACCATGATACAGCCGCTGCGCGCCAATTCAATCGTGAAAATAATTCCAGCGATGAGTCCCAATGCAAAAAGTCCGCCGATCACAATTAGGAACGTTTCCAAGCCTCTGTTTACCTGCGGTCTGTCCTGAATTTCGATAGAACGAATACTATCGAGCGGGACCGCCGGATGCCATCCCGTCAGCGTGACGCCTTCTACGATGGCTCGCCCACGATCGTACCATCCCAGTTCCCGGTTGAAGATGACCTGGGAGCCGTCCTTCAATTCGATTTCTCGAATATTCGGCTGATCGGCAGGCTGCAATTCGGTGGTGGGAACCCAATGGGTATCGGGGCCCGAATCGCAGCGCGTAAAAAGGATGGGAACTACAGCGAAAAGAAAGAAGAGCGAGCGTTTCATGGTGTAAGTTCGAGGGAAATCGGGATCGGATTTTGTGTGACGGCTTGGCCGGCAAGCGCAAGCTGTCCACAAGCTGCTTCGATGTCCTGGCCGGAACTTGTTCGAACAAGCGCGGTCACTCCCGCATTCCGAAGCGAGGAAAGAAAGGCATCGAATGTCGCTTTCGAAGGCGCATGAAGTTCCGATGCAAAACCGGTTGGATGCGTAAAATCAATCGGGTGAAATGGAATGATATTGACGCGGCTGGGAACCCGCCGCGCAATTTTTGCAAGCCGCTGCACGTCCTGCCGTCCATCGTTCAAGCCATCGAAAAGAATGTATTCGTAGGTCACCGGCCTGCCAGTCACTTTATAATAATCTTCCATCGCCGAAAGGACTTCTTCCAAGGGGTAGCGCCGATTGATCGGCATAAGCTTAGAGCGAAGTTCGTTCGTTGTTGCATGGAGACTCAGCGCGAGCTTGACATTCAGCCCTTCCTTCGCGAACTTTCGTATCGCTTCGGGAATGCCGCTCGTGGAAACCGTGACACGCCGCGCACCCAATAGTTCCGTTCCCGTAATAATTCTTAGCGATCGGACCACATTCTCATAATTCAACATCGGTTCTCCCATGCCCATGAAGACAAGATTGGTAATGGACGTTCCAAGGAACCGTTCCACATCAAATATCTGGAGTAAAATTTCTCCCGATGTCAAATTGCGTTTCAGTTTGAGCGAAGCGGTCGCGCAGAATTGGCAATCGAGCGGACAACCAACCTGCGTCGAAACGCAGAGCGTACGCCTCGGAGCTTTCTCGATGTTCATCTCGCTCGGAATAAGCACCGTTTCGATGGAACGGGAATCTTCGAGCTGGAACAGAAATTTTTTCGTTCCGTCCGCGCTTTCCGACATGCGTTCGATCCGGAGCGAAGGAATCGCATAACGCGATTGTAATTCCTGCTGAAACTTCCGAGGAAGATTGGTCATCTCCTCGAAGGAACGAGCGCGGCTGGAGTATAGCCAATCGTAAAGTTGCGAGACGCGAAACGCGGGTTCGGATGGGAACTCGGAACGAAGCCATTCCACGAGTTCTTCTCGTGTACGGCCAAAAAATTCCGGGGTCCTATCCTTCCGCATTGTGGCACCTAACAGCGATCTCGTTCTGCAATTCCCTTAATTTTTCTCCACGTAATCCTAAAACACCGATTCTTTCGCAAATGGGGGAAAATAAAATAATCGGTTTTGATGAGAACGAATTCATTTTTTATTATATTATCTATGCTACCGTTTGGAGTTAGTAATAAGGTATTATGGAGATTGCATTAAACAGGCCCGAATTGAACAGGCCCGATCTGAGTGCCGAAGAGCGCGTTTCCGCACCCGATGCCGTTGCCGGAGGTCCGTTCGTCGTTTCGGAAGCGTTCCCAGAGCACGCGCCACGCGCGCGGGTCATTACCTCGCGCCCGAAGCTGCCGTTGAGCGATCTGGAACTCCGAGCGCGTGTCCAGTGGGGGCATTGTGCCAGCAGCCATTTCCAAATTTCCTACGATCGTACTGCTTTTAACGACAAGCGTGCCGCGATGTTGAATGAGTCGCTCGAAATCGCTTATAGCCTGATTTTTCATTTCACGCATGAATCGTTTGCGGACCGCTTTCAGATCTATGCTGTCGATCAGCGCTCGCCCGGACTTTTGGGATGCGCGGTCTGGCCCCATTTTAATACGGACGAACGGGCAATTTACCTTGTCGAGAACAGCACCCGTTCGATTCATTCGGAACTCGGCGGCCTGCTTGCGCACGCGATGCGGATTGCGCGCTATGGGAAGCATTATCGCTCGACACCCGGATGGGCCGTGCTCGAAGAGGGTTTTAGCATTTTTTTGAGCGAACGTCTTTCAACCCAGCCCGATATTTTTCCTTTTTTCGGCGCAGAACCGAATTTGATTGCTTCCCATCTTTATGGCGATCGCGAAACCCGGCTTCCCGCAATTTGGAATGCTTCCCACGATGCACTCCACCTCGAGGAACGCATTCTTGCAGGAGCATTTTTTCTTTATTTGGGCGATACATTCGGCGATGACCGCGTCGTCTCCTTCTCCAAAAGCGACGACGCCATTTCCGACGAAACTTTTCAAGCTTTCTTCCGGCATTCGATGCGGGACCTCGAAGCAGGATGGCTGCAACATTTTCCGGTTGCCTTTGTCGCACTGACGGAAACGGAGCGCGAAACCATGGTGCAGCACTGGGAACGTTCTATCGAGTCCTGCCATCGCTAATCGCAATTCGTTAATTGCTGTTTTAAAACATCTCTTCTTCGTCCTCGAAATCGCCGTTCTGAACCCCAGCGATCGGTCGAGCGGCCTTCACTTCTGTCGCGAGCACTTTGGGAACGAGAAAATACCTGTCCGCCGATTTGGGAGCATTTTTTAAGGCCGCTTCGACTGGAACGGAAGGCTGAACGAGATCGGCGCGGAGCGGCGTCGATTCGCTTAACGAAAACGCTTCGTTCATATTCTCGAGCGGCGCAACATCTCGCACATCGACTTCTTTCAACTGATCGATATATCCGAGCACATTATTCAGTTCCTCCGTAAGCGATTCAATTTCGCTCGGCGCGAATTCCAGCTTAGCAAGCGCGGCAACTTTTTCTACTTCTTCTTTCGTAACCATAATTAACGTTCCTTTTGAACCGGCCATACCGGTCGCATGACAATGATTCCTGTTTGATGTGAACTATGGGTCAGGTAATCCACAAGCGATTCCTCGCTGATGATAACCTTCCCCATCAAACTCGATGCGTTCATAAAATGGATGCGGCCATCGTCCATTTTGATAGCGATGCCGGTATGAGAACAATCGAGTCCTTCGATATTCGTGGTGATTCCCAGGACATCGCCGGTGTGAATGTTTTGCTCGATCTTCGAAATATCTTCTTTGGGAATATAGGAGAACGGTCCGCGAGCATGAATGTCGCGTTCGACCTTTTGCATGGCCGCGAACTCTGCGTCATTGTGAGCGAGTTGCTTATAGGCTGTGCGGTGATGCGTCATAAAGTCGATCGTCCGGTCATCGTGTTTTACATAAGTTCCTCCCACTTTCGAAGTCACATTCAAAAGATTTCCGCGCTTATTGTTATCGTAAAAATAATCGATGGTGTAATTCAGGCGGGAATGGAACCCATCGCGAACGCCGCCTCGGTAGCGAAGATTGGTCAGCGCGGCTTCGTAGGTATGTTCATCGGGTAGGGGAGTCGTGAAATGGGAACCGTTAAAGCTGTTAGACACTGCGGTATAGATCGTTGAGGCAAGTGCGATCGCATTTTCATAGAATGTGACACAATCGAATCCATGAAGATCGATAACGAGATTTTCTTGCGTATCGACATCGAGTGTACCGGCAACATACGGAGTTCCAAGAAATAGTTCACCCGCGGCTGCTATGCGCGGACCCGCATAGAGCATTGGACGACCGGAAACCATCGGCCCATTCGACAACGGAATCGTGTCGATGCGAAGATCGATCGCACTGCGGGTACGTACCTGGAAAATCGAATCGTCTCCATGCGACCACTGCCCCACTCCTTTCGTGACAAGAATGGGCAGCAACAGTACCGCAAGAAGGAGAGACTTCATTCGATATTCTGGATCTGCTCGCGCATTTTTTCGAGTTCCTCCTTGATTGCGACAACATGGTGCGCAACGTCGGCTGAATTCGTTTTCGATCCCATGGTATTGACCTCGCGGTTCATTTCCTGCAAAATAAAATTCAGCTTACGACCGGCAGACTCTGCCGATTCCATCGCTTCGAGAAAGAATTTTAGGTGGGAACGGAAACGGACCAGTTCCTCCGTGATATCGAGGTGTTCGGCGATGAGCGCGATTTCGAGCTCCAACCGCTGTTCCGCCAGCACCTGCGTATCCTTGGTGAGGTCCGCGATGCGCTGTTTCAGTTTTGCATATTCTTCCTGCGCGGCTGTGGAGGAAAGCCGTTCGATTTCATCGGTTCGCGTGCGCATCGTTTCGAGCCGCGATCGAATATCGCGTTCGAGTTCGCCGCCTTCGGAGCGCCGCATGGCGTTCATCTGCTCAATGGCTTCGATGATCGCCTGCTGCGAGAGTTCCCATTCCTGCGCGCTGGAATCGGAACCATGTTCTTCGGTCGAAAAAATATCGCCGAACGAGGTGAGGTCGCGAAGCTGGATTTCCGCGGTGAGGCCCGTCAGCGTGCGTAGCTCGTCGAGTAGCTTGAAATAGGCTTTCGCAACGGGCTGATTGACCGAGAGCGGAATTTCTTCGGTTCCCTGCCGCTCGATGGAAAGATTGATCGAAATTTTGCCGCGTTCGAGCCGCTTGCGAATGATTTCGCGGCATTCGAGTTCCCTCTCGGCGAGTGTGCGCGGGAGCCGAATGGCGATTTCGATAAAACGCGAGTTGACGCTTCGGGCTTCAACGCTAACGGTCGCCGAGGCGCCGGCCGCGCCGATGGGGCCGGTCCGTTCCGCGCGGCCAAAGCCGGTCATGGAAATGAGCATGAAAATTTAGGAATGAATGGATCGAA
>DASYAJ010000317.1:0-2108 GCA_036501405.1 Kapaibacterium sp. (SeqCode) | reverse complement strand
TCGTCTCGGCTCCGCTCGAGTTCCAGGATGCTTCGAACCATTCTCTTCCTCCGCCCGGAAGGACAGTCTATCTATCGGACGTCTGCACTTCGCGGCCGTGACCCTTCGCCAAGCTCAGCGCAGGCGCTAAAGGTCACGACTACACTTATTTCTTCTTCTTGCTCGGCAAGCCCTTACCGGCATATTGCTGTTTGCGAACTTCGCGTTGCTGCTGTTCCATTTGCTGAATGCGCCCCATGATGCCGCCGCCTTTTTTCGGTGCCGCTTTCATTTCTTCGAGCGAGGGCGGCGTGGCGATCTTCGTCAGATAAATTTGCTGGAAGACTCCAAAGACATTGAACATGAAATAATAGAGTCCCACACCCGACGGCAAATTGTTGAACATAAAAATGAAGATGACCGGCATGATGTAGGCCATCTGTTTTTGCCGCGGATCGGTGACGGTGAACAACTGCTGGACGAACATGGTGATGACAAGCAGCAGCGTCAGGCCGCTCATTTGTTCGCCGATGAGCGGAAGTTTTGTGCCGAAGTGAATGAGCGCATCCGGGATCGAAAGATCGTGGATCCAGAATGCGAACGGCGCTTGCCGCAGCTCGATCACGTTTTTCAGCACCTGATAGAGCGCGAACAGAATCGGCATTTGCAAGAGCACCGGAAGACAGCCGCCCGCAGGATTCACTCCGTAGGTTCGATAGACCTTCATCATCTCCTCGTTCACCTTTTTCGGATCGTCCTTGTATTTATTCCGAACTTCGGTCACAATCGGCTGGACGACCTGCATTTTTTTCATCGAGCGCATTTGGCCCAGCGAGAGCGGAACGGTTACCAGCTTGATGAGGATGGAAAAGACGATGATGACCACGCCCCAATTGGAGAAAAACCCATGCAGCCACAAAAAGAAGGGCAGCAAGAGATGGATGGAAATCGGACGCACGACGAACGTCCATCCGAAATACATCGACTGCTCCAAGCCAACGCCTAAGGATTCGACCCGATCGTACTCGAGCGGACCCAGATAGAATTGGAAGGCCAGCGTTTCGTTCGAGGTGCGACCAATCGGGATGTTGACCGAAGCATTGTACTGCCCTTCAACCGTATTATCGGGAAGCGTCGCGCCGAAGCCGGAAATTTCTGCGCCGACTGTTTTCTCTCCCATCGGAATCAGCGCCTGCTCGAAATACTCGATACGAGTTCCCGCGTAGGAAATATCGCCGCCCACCGATTTATGCGAGCTTTGCCCGACTTTGGTGACGTTGAGATCTTCCATCTCGCCGGCTTGTCCTGCGAAGGCTTTGGCGCCGGATGTTTCATCGCTCGTCCGTTGCTCGACGTAGGGAAGAGGATCGTCCAGCGAAGCGGTGTAATGATACCCTCCGAGAGAATTTTCGAGGCCATGCAAACGATATTCGATGCCAACGACATATTTCGATCCCGTAAAATGAAAGACTTTTTCAATGGAACGATTACTATCCATCCGATACACCGCGACGAACGTAATCGAATCGTTCGGACCGACCGATACCGATGCGGGATCGAGCGCAAAGGGAAGGTTATTCGTCGCGACGGTCTTGCCATCGGCGGAAGCGAACTTCAGATCGATATCGCCGCCTTGATGCGCTTCGTGGTTGATGAGCTCCACCGGCTTTCCATTCCAAGTATTATACTTCTTTAGGATAAAGCTCGAAATAGCCGCGCCATTCGAACTGATTTGCGCCGTAAAGTAGGGCGTTTCCACGGTCTTCGACGTTGCAGCAGCGGCGTGCGAAGCAAAAATTCCGGATGTATCCGGCGCAGCATTCCGGCGAGGTTGCGGAGCGGGGACCGTTGGTTCGGCAGGGGGAGGCGTTGCAACATGCGTGGTCTCGGCAGTCGAAGGTTTTGCCAGGGGCTTCGGCACTTTCGACTGCTGCTCGTTCATCCAGAAAAGCCATCCGATGAAAACGAGAAAAATAAGGACCATCCCAATGATGGTCGTTTTGGAGGAATCCATGGAGCTGAAATGAGAGCTGGAAAGTTTGCGGAAAAGGCTGATGCGTAACGACGAAGGACGCGCCAGGCGCACCATTGGTGTGCCTCTGCCGCCCTTATTTTAACCGGCCCTCAAA
>DASYAJ010000316.1:0-4349 GCA_036501405.1 Kapaibacterium sp. (SeqCode) | reverse complement strand
CGAAAAAGGAAATCGAGAGTTCTGCAGAGATAGAAACTGGCATTTCGGCAGAGTGGATTCGTTCCATATCTCACCAAATTACGATCGTTCCCCCCGATTTCCATCTCAATCCTAAAATGGTGAGCCAATTGGCGCGCCGCGCAAAGATGGGTGAGGGAGCTGAGCGTGGCGATTGGGCTTTCGGCGAAGCAATGGCATTTGGATCACTTGTTATGGAAGGAACGCATGTTCGCCTGAGCGGACAGGATTCCGGGCGCGGAACTTTTAGCCAGCGCCACGCCGTGCGCTACGATATTGAAACAGGGCAGGCATGGACGCCGCTCGCGCACCTTGAGCGAGCAAAAGGGAAGTTTGAAGTTTTCGATAGTTCACTTTCGGAATTTGGCGTATTGGGCTTCGAATACGGATATTCCATCGAAGCAGAGAACGATCTCGTATTGTGGGAGGCGCAGTTCGGTGATTTCGCCAATGGTGGCCAGATCGTAATAGATCAATTCATCGCTGCGGGCGAAGAGAAGTGGGGACAGCAATCGCGGTTGGTTCTCCTGCTGCCGCATGGCTACGAGGGCCAAGGACCGGAGCATTCCAGTGCGCGATTGGAACGGTTCCTCCAGCATTGTGCCGAGAACAATTTGCAGGTGACAAACCCTACAACGCCAGCACAGTATTTCCACCTCTTACGCCGCCAAGTCAAGCAGGAAAAAGCGACGCCACTCATCGTGATGACGCCCAAAAGTCTGCTCCGGCTCCATGCGGCATCTTCGGCTATCGAGGAATTTACACAAGGTGGTTTTCAGCCTCTTCTCGAAGATACACTGACCGATCGCAGCACGTTAGACCGCGTTATTCTTTGTAGCGGAAAAGTCTATTACGATCTCATCGAATCGCGAGGAGAAAGTAAAAACAACGCGATCGTTCGCGTGGAACAATTTTATCCGTTCCCAACGTCCGCGTTGAAAAAAGTGATTCTATCGTACCCGAAGGCTCGGGAAATTGTCTGGTGTCAGGAGGAACCGCAAAACATGGGCGGATGGTCCTTCATGCGTCCAAGATTGGAGTCGCTCGGAACGAATCTTCCAATTCGTTATGTCGGTCGCACATCGAGCGCAAGTCCTGCAACGGGATTTTACGCCATCCATGAATTAGAGCAGAAAAATTTGATAGCGGATGCGCTTGGGAATTTATAAATCGAGTGAAATTATAATCCTTTCGCAAACGCCAATATCTTTTTCACGGTCGCCATCGTAGGTGCTTCGGCATAGTAGCGGAGCAGCGGTTCCGTTCCCGAAGCGCGCAGCATGAACCATGCGCCTTTATCGAGGATGTATTTATAGCCATCGAGCGTGCTGACCGATTTTACTTTCAATCCCGCGATTTCATTGAATCCTTTTTTCGCTTTGGCAAGCACAGCCTCTTTTTGCTCGTGGGTGGTATGATGATCGTAGCGATCGTATTTGCGCGGCCCGTACTCTTTTTCTAACTGCGCCACAAGCTGGCCGAGGGATTTTTTCTGATTCGCGCAAATCTCACAGAGAAGAAGGCCGTTATAAAGTCCATCGCGTTCCGGAATGTGAAGGGAAGGAATCCCAATCCCACCCGATTCTTCGCCGCCGATGAGCACGCCGCCTTTGAGCATGTATTCGGTAATATACTTGAACCCCACCGGCGTGCGAATCACTTGCAAGCCATACTTCTCGCACATCTTATCGATCATGCTCGTCACCGATTGGCTGATAACTACCGTTCCTTTTTTCTTTCGTGTCTCCACAAGATATTCGAGAAGGAGACAGAGAATCATTTGGGAACTGAAGAACGCTCCAATCTCATCGATTGCCCCGATGCGATCGGCATCGCCATCGGTGACGAGGCCAATATCACAGCGGTTCTCGGTGACATATTTCGCAAGCTCTTTCGTCGTGTCCGGTAATGGTTCCGGCCGTGTGCGACCGAAACCGGGGTTCCAAACATTATGCAGAACCGCAACATCGGGAATCAATTCTTCGAGGCAGCCAACGTTCGCGCCATACATGGGGTCGTAAGCTATTTTGATTTTCGAACGCTCGATCTTTTTTAGATCGATGAGCCGCGTAAGTTCCTTGAGATAAATTCCTCGTGCATCGACTTCCTGAATGTTGTTCGCGTTTTTCAGTTCCTCGAAAGAGCGAAGATCGGGATTAGCCGAGATGTGCTTACGGTTCTTTTCGCTGTTCGTATCTTTCTCGATTTCGGCGACGGCATCCGGAAGTCCGGCACCACCATAATAGCCTTTAATCTTGAAGCCATTGTACTGCGCCGGATTATGAGAAGCAGTGATCATCACGCCACCGGCAAGTTTCTTCTTCACAATGGCAAGCGAAGTTCCCGGCGTCGAAATCACGGCATCCGAAATGAAGACTTTCAATCCTTCGTTTGCAAGCACTCGCGCGGTAAGCTCGGCAAATTCGCGACTGAGAAACCGGCCGTCATATCCGACGAATACCCCTGCTTTCGCTTTCGGATGCTTCTTAAAATAAAGCGCCGCACCACGCGCCACGCGATGCACATTTTCGAAAGTATAATTTTCCGCGATGAGATCGCGCCAGCCGTCCGTACCGAATTTAATTTGCATAGAATCTGAACCTGGATTAGCGCGGATTGGATGGATTCCGCGGATTGCTATTTAAGTGTAACGGAATAAATGCAGAAACTGCGCCGCAAAATTATTTTGTGATGCCTTTCATTCCCGCATACTCCGAGTTTCCGCCCAACTCCGCTTCAATTCTCAGCAGCTGATTATACTTCGCGATTCTATCCGTTCGGCTCGCGGAACCAGTTTTAATCTGCCCCGCATTCGTCGCAACGGCAAGATCGGCGATTGTCACGTCCTCGGTCTCACCGGAGCGGTGACTAATAACGTTGCCATAACCGGCATTCTTCGACATCGCAATCGTATCGAAGGTTTCGGTCAGCGTCCCAATTTGGTTCACTTTGATAAGAATGGCATTCGCAATACCTTCTTTAATTCCGCGCTCCAGGAACTTTGGATTGGTCACGAAAAGATCGTCGCCGACAAGCTGAATTGTTTTGCCAAGGGATTCCGTCAGCATTTTCCATCCCTGCCAATCGTTTTCCGCCATCCCATCTTCGATGGAGCAAATAGGGAACTGCTTCACCAGCGATTCGTAATTCTTCACCATTTGCTCGGAAGACAGCATCGTTCCCGGCTTCGATTTATAGCGTTCATAGTTCCCGCCATCGACCGACTCTTTATCGCGCCGCCACATTTCGCTCGAAGCAGGATCGAGCGCAAGAAAAATATCGGTTCCCGGTCTGTAACCCGCTTGCGTGATCGCTTCCATGATAAGTTCCAACGTCTCCTCATTAGAGGTCAAAGCAGGAGCAAAGCCTCCTTCATCGCCAACGTTCGTATTCAAACCGCGTTTTTTCAACACCGATTTCAAAGCATGAAATGTTTCCGTTCCCATCCGCAACGCCTCGCGGAAGCTCGGCGCATTCGCGGGAACGATCATGAATTCCTGAAAATCGAGCAAGCCATCGGCATGTACGCCGCCATTGATGATATTCATCATCGGTCGCGGGAGAATAAATTTCGACTCCGACCTGTTCGCAATTGAAGCAAGATACCGATAGAGCGGCAGCTTCTTCGAATTTGCCGCCGCTTTTGCCACTGCCATCGAAACGCCAAGGAGTGCATTCGCGCCTAGCTTCGATTTGTTCGGAGTTCCATCGAGCGCAACGAGTGCCTCATCGAGCTTGCGCTGCTCATCGCCCGCCATTCCTTTTATTGCAGAGGCAATGGGTCCATTCACATTCTCGACCGCTTTCAGCACACCTTTGCCGCCATAGCGATTCTTATTACCATCCCGCAATTCTACCGCTTCATGCTCGCCGGTCGAGGCACCGCTCGGAACCGCAGCGCGCCCAAACGACCCGTCATCTAATGTGCAGTCGACTTCAACCGTGGGATTTCCGCGGCTGTCTAAAATTTCGCGAGCATGAAGTCTAAGAATGTGTGGCATAAGTAATTTCTCTGAGGAAAATTTTTCGAGTTTACGACTTTTTGGATGCGCTGTTCCGAAATCCCTTCGTTTTGAGAGAAGTATTTCATGCGGCTGGCGATTGGAAAACGTTTTCGTGCGTGTCGTGTTCGTTTAATATTCATTTAGCTTCTCATGAATTCAATCGCGATACTCAGCGCATTTACTCATTGCATATTTCTCGATTTCGACTGCATAGCGGTGCCCGTCTACGTCGGTTTGGATATAGGTGCCTATCATGTTACTACAAATATAAGCACTACGGAAGCCAAAGTCAAGCGTTTTAAGAAAGTTTTGAAAAAAAAGTTTGGG
>DASYAJ010000315.1:0-4521 GCA_036501405.1 Kapaibacterium sp. (SeqCode) | reverse complement strand
ACGAAGAAGGCGAAGGCGATGACGTGGACGCGTGGCAATCGCAAGATACTTCCCGGCATTTCGAACGGCAGCGCCGCGCCGATTTGCAGAACGATAACGATCCCGATCAACTCCGGCTCATTCGCACCGGTCCCGATATTTACCGGGATTCCATCATCTTCGAAATCACGCGCCACGATTCGATTCGCTATCGCGATACCTGGCCGCTTTCGGCCTATTTCAAAGCGCGTCCGCAACTGACCGACGAAGAACGAAAGCAAATTATCCGTGCGGAACTGGATCGCTTTTTTCAGCCGGGATCGTTTGTGCATACCGATTCGCTGGCGTATCAGGACTGGTCGCATTGGGCCGATGTTCAGCCAAAATCGCCTGCTATGGCAGAGTTAATGCATACAGGCGGCCTGATGTTCAATTACTACGCGGGCGATAAAGGTTCGAAAGGCATTGCATGGTTTGCTTCGAGCCGAAAATTTATCGATGTCTGGAGAAGCGGAATATAATTTCAATGGCTAAGGGAATAAAGGCCAATGGGGGACAGTGAACCGGGAATTAAACTGAGCTGGAAATGCGAAAAATTGGAATCGAATGTGACGCGAATAAAAAGAGCCAATGGAAATTAGCCATTAGCCGTTATTCTTTCGCCAGTTTCGCAGCCTTTCTTCTCGCCATGATTTTCGTTTCGCCCGCCATAGCGCAGGAGCACATCGGAGCGGGTGCGGCAGCGGATTCACTGCATGTCACGACGCAGTTTCTCGACTCGCTCCTGAAAGCAGACTCGATCGATAAGGCCGCGCGGCTGGCCGAGGAGGAACGGTTCCAGCGCACACGCCAGCTTGCCACGCAACGAGAAATCGATTTAACGGACGACGGAGTGCCCGAGGTACTTCGCCTCGAATGTCACGTTCCCAAAAAGATCGACGAGACCAAACTCCTATTCACCATCAAGAACGGAAAAAAAACGCTATTCAAGGACTCGTGGTATGCACGCGGTTATTTCGATACCATCGATCACTTGAACGACAGCGTGAAGCTCCATCGATTGAAAATCCTGATTACCGTATTCTTCGCGAATGAAAATTTCGAGGTTGTCGATTCGAACGATTTCGACGATATGCTGAAGAATGTCATGCCGGCCGATTTGAAACCGCATTCGGCCCAAGCGAAGGAACTCTTTTCTGAACCGCGCGTCATGTACAGCGTTTACCACAGTCGCGATTATTGGTACGGACTGATTTGGGATCCAAAGAAGAAAAAATTCGTAAAGGCCTGGAGGAATTAAAAATGAGAGAGAGAACAAAGGTATTTAGCAGTGTGACGACGAATATGGCGAGGAAAGATTGGATCGTGGTCTTTTCGTTTTTAGCTCTGGAGCTGTTTCTCGGATATGGAATTTTCTTTTTCTATCCTGCGATAGCCGTCACCATGTTCGGAGCCGAGAGTGCGTTGTATACGCACCCGAATGAAGTGGCACGCGCGGTTTCTCCAACATTACTGCTGCTATTCAACATAGTCGTCTTCATTTCGAATATGGATACGGCCGATGCGACCAAATTGAATCGGGTAAACCGTTCGCTCGGATTGCTTTCTGGAATTTATTTTGGCTGTTATATTCTCTTTTTGATCTGCTGGGCTACCATCGGTGGCATCGCCTGAGTATGACAATGCCGAAGCGTTATTCCCGTTCGTTTTTTCACCAATCGGCTGCGATTGTCGCGCGGGAACTGCTGGGAAGCAATCTGCACCGCGTGTGGAAGGGAACGGAACTCGTGGGCAAGATCGTCGAGACCGAAGCCTACTGCATTGGCGATGCCGCCTGCCATGCCTTTCGCGGAAAGACGAAGAGAAACGAAGTGATGTTCGGCGTGGGAGGATTCTCCTATATCTATTTCACATACGGCATGCATCATTGCTTCAACATCACGGCAAACGAAGAAGGGATTGCCGAAGCGGTGCTGGTCCGCGGTATCGAACCGATTGCGGGAATCGAGACCATGCGGGAACTTCGTCCGAACGCGACTCGTGGCGGAACGCGCGATCGTGAGTTGACGAACGGACCCGGAAAGCTCGCGCAGGCAATGGCGCTGACCCGCGAGGAGAATGCGACCGATCTCATCGAGAGCGATACGATTTTTTTGACGCGGCCTTCGAAGGTCGTGCCGCCGAATCTTATCGGAGTTTCGACCCGTATAGGCATCAATGTCGCGCAGGAACATTTGTGGAGATTTTTTATCGAAGGTAATGATTATGTATCACGGACGAAACCCTCGGTTCCCGGCGCAGTTATTAAGCGCCATCGCACTCGTTAGTACGTTCGCTATTTCCTGCGGAAGATCGCAATCGATGCACGAAAAATTCCCACCCGAACGCGCCGCACTCGCCAAGGAGATCGAGGATGTCGGCAGCCAGCATATTCATATTCCAAAGCTGCCGCTGACATACGCGGCGGACCGCTATCTTAATGTCACGCCCGAATTTCTTCGCGATTCCCTCAAGGGAAAAATCGTATTGATCGACATTTGGGATTACACCTGCATCAACTGCATTCAGACGCTGCCCTACATCAAGGCATGGAACGAAAGATATAAGGATAAGGGCCTTGTCATTATCGGCGTTCACGCGCCGGAGTTCGAATTCGAAAAAGATCCGAAGAACCTCGATAGCGCCGTGAAGGAGTTCGGGCTGAATTATCCGATCATTGCCGATAATGATTACGAGATATGGAACTCGCTGGCGAATCAATACTGGCCGGCAAAATATCTCTTCGATAGCAAAGGTATTCTTCGCGCGGAACATTTTGGCGAAGGGGAATATCAGGAGTTCGAGGCGTTTTTGCAAAAGATTTTGCTCGAACGCGATCCGACGCTCGACCTTCCCGATCTCATTCCGCCCGTCCGAGAGTCCGATAAACCGGGGGCCGTCTGCTATCGTGCAACGCCGGAGACCTACATCGGCTTTTCGCGGAACCATTTAGGTAACGAAGCGAAAGACGCGAACGATAAAACATACGATTATGCGCTTCCAAAATCGCTGGCCAAGGATAAACTTTATCTCGATGGGGACTGGACCGTCCGGAACGAATATGCGCAGCCCACGGCACAAAAAGACGCCAGCCTTGTTTTCGATTATCAGGCGAAAGAAGCGAACCTCGTGATCCATCCACTTGCTGAAACCGATTTTAAGGTCATCGTAATGCAGGACGGAAAGCCGTTGGCGAAAGAAGATCGCGGTATGGATGTTCAGGAGGCTCCGGATGGGCAAACATTCCTCGATGTACGAGAAGCGCGCATGTACCGGATCACGAACAATCAGGATTTTGGCCGCCATACGCTAAAGCTTACGGCCTCGACTCCCAGCTTTGGCGCGTACGCGTTTACTTTTACCACCGCCTGCAAGCATTAATACCATGGTGGAGTAATGACGATAGAGATCGGCCAAAAATCGCTTTATTTTAATTGGCCGGTAAAGAAACGCTTTTGTACGTGAATTGTTATACACCGTCGGTTTCGGAAAGTCCGAAGCTACATTGCACCGGCTGCCGATTGTTCTTCGCCCCTCGACGCCTGTGTTCCGAATGAACTGCGATTCGAATCGATGCCTCAACTGAAGCTTCCAAACACCCGCGTAAACGCGCGGAGGGTTTGGTCACCATTCGCCCTTTTTTCTTTCGCGCGTAGATTACGGATTCCGACCATGCTCTTGAGCATGGTCGTGTGTCCTGGCTTGACACGCAGCGTTTCGGCTCAATCTGCCGACGGCTCAAAAGTCCTCGAAGCGCCGCAGGATGCTGTGCAAGTGCAGAACCTGAAGGAGCTGAACTCGCCCGGCGACGATGCCACTTCGTGCATGGCGCCGGACGGTTCTCTCTATTTCACGAGCAGCCGCTCCGGTAAGGAATGCGTCTATATCTCGAAACGCCTTCCTGCAACAGGCCCGAACGATCACGAAGCGCACTTTGCGCCGCCCGAACTTTTTGCCGAGCTCGATGGCAAGCAAAATATCAGTTCCCTTTCCATTGCCGGAGATGGCGTAACGGCGGTGGCTGGCATTTGCAACCGTCCCGATGCCATTCTTGGCTCGTGCGATATCTATCAGGCGCAAATCGTCGATGGGAAGCTCCAAAATTTCACCCCGCTTGGCAAACCGATTAATTCCGAATGGTGGGACGCGCAGCCCTGCATCAGCCAGGATGGGCAGCTCCTCTTTTTTGCGAGCGACCGAAAAGGCGGTCACGGCGGCATTGACATCTATATGTGCGAGAAAGGCGTCAATGGGGAGTGGGGTGCGCCGATCAATTTGAGTTTCAATACGGGTGGGAATGAATTTTCTCCGTATATCGCGCGCGATAACCAAACGCTCTACTTCGCCGCCGACCGCCTTCCGGGCGGCTTGGGAGGGTACGATATTTATGTCACGCACCGGAACGGCGAGAACGAGTGGTCCGAACCGAAAAATTTGGGGCCAACCGTAAATTCGAAAGCGAACGAACTCTTCTTTTTCGTTCCACCGAACGAGAACGCGGTT
>DASYAJ010000314.1:0-7744 GCA_036501405.1 Kapaibacterium sp. (SeqCode) | reverse complement strand
AACCGCAATATCGAAATCGAGCGCAGCCACGCGTTCGAGCGCCAGCGCATGGGAACTGACTTCCATCACGCAGGTCGTTACCTTTTCAGTAACCATCCTGGCCAGCAGCTCGGAAATATCGCGCGATTCGGGGGTGGTATGCGTTGCCGGGATTTGTTCTTCGCCGATCCAATTGCCGATCGTTCCCAAAAGCCCGACCGTTTCGCCCTTCATCCTAAGGAACTGACGCATCAGGTTCGTGACCGTCGTTTTTCCATTCGTTCCGGTTACGCCAATCAGGCGAAGCTTCGTGCTCGGCGCACCGAAAGCCCATTCGGAAACGAACGCGAGCGCCGTTCGGGAGTTTTTCACGACCGCACGGGAAACATTCCCACGCATTGCATCCTCGCGGGTAAAGGCCGTGACATCTTCGATTACAATAGTGGAAGCGCCATTTTGGATCGCCTGCGGAATAAACGCATGCCCATCGGCGGCAAAGCCACGAATAGCAAAAAACGCATCGCCGGGTGTAACCTTTCTGGAATCGTATTGCGGCCGCGAGAGATCGGCCTCCCCGACCTCGTAGAGATCGAGAAGGCCGACCTTCTCCCGCCGCACTTCGTCAGTGAGTGACGAAGATGGCCTGGGATAAGAAGGATCGTCGCCGACGCTTCTTATCCTATTTTGCTCACTAAATTTCATTTTTCAACGAACGCCGCCTTGAATTCGGTGCGATCACAAAAATTCTGAATTAAAATGGTGAATATGGAATCGAAAACAAATCCTATTCCTGATTCATCATTCCTTCTTCATCCTTTTCTATTGTTCCTCTCCGAATAGCGTAAGCGTCGGACTTCCCGCCGTTTCGTTCATCGTAAGCCGCGAGCCAGCATCTGGGAACTGCCTTGCGACAGGTCCGGAGCCATCGGCACGGACGCGAAAGCCATTGGCCGAAGCGAGTTTAATTGCGCGCGCCATCGGTAAGCCCACAAGATTCGGGGCCCTATTATTCGATGCAGGCGCATTGGCTTCTTCGGTAATCGGCTTCGCAAGAGCGAAGCGAACGGTATCTCCTCCACACTTTTCAACATCGTCGATAATGGCCACGGGATCGGTTTCCTTTGGCATTCGAACGGTAAAGCCCTGGCTGGCAAGTAGCGAGCGCCCTTGTTCCTCGGTCAAGCCACGAACATCCCATACATCGCGGGAATTTTTCGAGCTGTCGCGCGGAATGGGAACTCCATCGATATCGACCACGCCTTCGGTCACGAGCGGCGCGACGAGCTTGGGAACGCTTCGGGCTTCCGGCGGCAGCGTCCCGTTCATTTCCATAATATCGGTCGCAATTTCTCGGAAAATCGGGCCGCTGACCACTCCACCATAATATCCATTTTTCGGCGAGCGAAGAATGACGCTGATAAGATATTGCGGTTTCTCCGCCGGAAAAAATCCGGTGAAACTCGACGTGTAATGCTCCTTCGACCAATGGCCGGCGACAAGCTGCTGGGCGGTCCCTGTTTTTCCCGCGATGTGGACGCCGGGAATTCTTACGAGCGTTCCGGGTCCCGAATCGACGACGCCTTGCATCATGGCGATGAGCGTCCGGCACGTCTGTTCGCTTACGACGCGGCGATTTTCCTGCGGCTCCGTGACAATCGTTCCATTCGCTCCTTCCCGCTTTGCGATAACATAAGGCTTCATCAAGGTTCCCATATTCGCAATCGCGCAATACGCCGTTGCCATCTGAATCGGCGTGGCCGTGAGTTCATAGCCAAAAGCCATATAGCGCTTCGAATTCTCGCCCCATAAGGCGGGCGTGTGGAGCACGCCGCGCACTTCGCCGGGAAGATCGATGCCGGTATAATTCCCAATGCCAAAATCGCGGAGGTATTTGAAGAACCGGCGTTTATCGAGTTTGTCCGAAATTTTTGCGAATGAGATATTGCTCGATTTTTCAAGCGCCTCGCGAAAGGTCAGCCAGCCATATTCATGCGTATCGGTAATCTTGACGCCCGGCTCCGGATTCCAATGGCCATTTTCCGCATAGATTTTGTCCTCCGGTTTCATCGCGCCATCTTCAAGCGTGGCGGCCGCAATGAGAACTTTTATTGTAGAACCCGGCTCGTAGGCATCCGTGATCGCGCGGTTCCGCAGCATATCGTTCGTGGCCGCGCTGAATGCATTGGGATCGAAATCGGGAACATTTGCCAGCGCAAGAATTTCTCCGGTCGAGGGCCGCATGACAATCGCGATTCCCGCTTCGGCTTCTGCTTTTGCGACGCCCGCTTTCAGCGCTGTTTCGGCAGCAGATTGAATCGATTCGTCGATGGTGAGCGTGAGATTATCGCCATCGGCAGATGGAACTCTTTCGTAATCGACATCCGGGCGAAGCGCGCCGCGTCCATCGCGCTGCATCACTTGCTCTCCATCGTGACCGGCCAGCGCGCGATTATACATCAGTTCAATTCCGGCAAGCCCGCGCCCATCGCCGCTTGTAAAGCCGACCACATGCGAGGCGCAATCGCCAAACGCATAATTTCTGCGGGAATCCATTTGACGCAGCAAGCCGTGGTCCTTCACCGAATCGAGCTTCGCCGCCACTTCGAGGGGAACTTCCCGCTCAATCACGACATACCGCCGCGACGTATCGCTGAAAAGCGTCTCGTAATATTTAGCCGGCTTGCCAAAGGTCTCGGAAAAGATAGCGGCAAGTTTATCTTTGTGCTGAATCGACCTGGGATCGACCGCAAATTTTACCACGAAGGCGTTCGCCGCAAGGATGATCCCGTTGCGGTCTCGAATCAGTCCGCGCTTGGCCGCGATTGGAACTTCCGTTCGATACTGCTCCGCTGCCTCCTCGGAAAACGTTCCATGATCGAGAATCTGCAATTTAAAGAGCTTTGCCCCGACGAGAGAAAACGCGAGCAGAAACAGAACGAGAACTGCATAAAGCCTTCCATTCCTTTTCAATGGATCGATCGGTTCCGGTGCAGCAAAGAAGCGATGGGTCCATCGTTCATGCCATGGCTCCGCCGGTTCTTCGATTGCATGTCCATCCGATTCCGGCGGAACGAAATCTGGCTGCGATCTTTGTGCGAAAGGAATACCGGAACGAAATTCAGGGACGCGCGGGACTTCTGGCCTCCGCTCTGGGAGGCCATCGAATGGCAGTTCGTCCTGATCTCGATAGATGATTGGCATGCTATTTTACGATCACGATATCCTGACCGGTTGGATCGATCATTCCGAACTTCGTCTGCGCGATGGGCCGAATGCGGTCCGGCGCCGAAAGCTGCATTTCTTCTGCGCGAAAGTGAATGAGGCGCTGCTCGCTTTGGGTAATCTGATCGTCGAGCTTCGTTTTTTCGGCCGTCAGTTTATTGACTTGCAGTGTATTCCAAATAATCATCACTGCGCAACCCACGACAACGGCAAAGAAAGCGATGACATAGAGCGTCGGCATTCTTCGAACGGCCTTCTCAATTTCACCGGGCGGGATAACGGACGTTTTGGGAACGGAAGCGAAATCGGGCGTTTTAGGAACGGAAGCAGAATCGGGCGCAGGCCCAAACGCCGCCATCGGCTCTTCCTTCATCGGAGGAATGCCGAGCAAATCGGCCTCGCGGCCATATTCTCGATTGTTCCCAAGCGCACGAGGCGCATACGCAATGGTCGTCATCGGTTCGTTCTGTCTATTGTATCTTCTCCGCAGCACGAAGCTTGGCGCTCCGAGCACGCGGGTTTTGCAAAATTTCTTCTTCGCTTGGTACGATGGCTTTTTTCGTCAGCAGCTTCAAACGCGCTTTCGAGCGATCAATTCGTTCCTTCAATGCACCGACCGAACCGGCTTCGAATTCCGGTTCGGACTCGCGCTTAAAAAATTCCTTCACGATCCGGTCCTCGAGTGAATGATACGAAACGACGACGATCCTGCCGCCGGGCGCCATCTGTTCGAGCGCCTGCGCGAGCGATACCCGCAAATTTTCCAGTTCCCGATTCACTTCGATCCGGAGCGCCTGGAACACTCTGGAGAGCGTCTCATATTTTTTGTCCTCTCGAACTGCGCTCGCGACGACCTGAGCCAATTGCGCGGTGGTCGCGATGGGCTGCACTCCGCGCGCGCGGACGATGTTCCGCGCAATGCGCCCGGCGAATGGTTCCTCGCCGAATTCCCGGAAAACGGTCCGTAACTGCGATTCATCATACGTCTCGATTACCTCCTGTGCTGAAACTTGTAATCGCGGATCGAGCCGCATATCGAGCGGCGCATCGACGCGGTAGCTGAGGCCGATCGAGGTGGTGTCCAATTGATGGCTGCTCACGCCGAGATCGTAAACAATTCCCGATAACCACCCCCTAGCCCCCTCCTTGAAAAGGAGGGGGGATTCTTTCTCCCCCGCCTTGAAAAGGGGGGATTCTTTCTCCCCCGCCTTCAAAAGGAGGGGGAGTTTTTCAAGGTCTGCAAAATTCTCTTTCACGAGATGGAATCGTTCTCCGTATTTTGCGAGGCGCTTCGATGCGAATTCCTGCGCGGCTGGGTCGGTATCGAAGCCGAAAACGACGGCTCCCCTTTCCAGCATGGCGTCGGCATAACCTCCACCGCCGAGTGTCGCATCGATATAGACGCTGCCCTCTTTCACATCGAGATACTCCATCGCTTCGCGAAGCAGTACCGGCCGGTGATAGTCGCGTTCCGTTTTCAATGAACTTCGTGGCAACGGTTATTTGCCATAGCCATTACCGTTGCCATTACCGTGGCTGTGGCCATTGCCATTTCCGTTCCCATTGCCGTTTGTGTTCCCTTCGAGCCCCATGACATGCTCGACGACTTTTTCGTAAGTTTCTTTTCTCGATTCGATATATTTTTTGAAGTGCGCCGGCTTCCACATTTCAATATGGTCCAGCACGCCAATAAAAAATACTTCCGTCGTAATCTCCGCAAAATCGAGGAGCGCTTTTGGAATGAGCAGCCGGAACTGCGAGTCGAGTTGCACTTCTTCGCTCCATTGCATCAGCGTGCGGGCGAAAAAGCGGTCCTTTTCGTTCGCGGAGGAGAGGGAACGAATCGAGGATTCCATCCGCTGCCATTCGTCGAGCGGATAGGCGTAAAGGCATTTTTCGATCCCGCGCGTCACGACGAAGGTGCGCCGCGCCTGCGGATCGAGGTTCTTTCGCATTTTCGAAGGAATGCTTGCGCGTCCCTTCGCATCGACGACGTAGGTGTCGCTTCCTTTAAATGATGACATGGATGAAATTTGGAAGACAAGCGTGTCTTCAGGATAACCCACTTTCTCCCACTTTCCTACAAACTTAACTACAAGTTCCTCAACATAGGTTGCACGAATTCCAGAAATAATAGAAAAAAATGAAAAAAAAAGCGCATTCTTGAGGAAAGAATACGCTTTGAAAAATGAGCGCGTTTCGAGAAAATCAGGGTCGCTCGATCACGAATTTCGTTCTGCTCACTCCATCGCTTAGAAAATAAACGCCATTAGGCAGCGAGGAAACATCCAGCGTGTTCCCATTTCTGGGGACCGTATATGGGCGGCCGAGGGGATCGAGAATGGAAAGGGTTCCAGAACATTGGCCAATGTTGAGGAGGCTTGATGTAGGATTGGGGTAAATAATAGTTTCTTTCCCAGTTGTATGAGAAACCACATTTGCGGATTGACTAAATGTGCCATTTAATTCGAGCGAAACAGTATCTAAATACCCCGAAATTGAAATGATTATTTTCGCAAAGCCGATGAATGTCCCAGTATCGACAGGGCGAAAAACATAACGTAAAAAAATAGAACTATCCGGAAAAACGACTAGCGGCAATGAATCTCCAATCCACGCAAATAATGTATCATCGACACTTTCATCAAGAAGGGTATCCGGTTCACATCCGGAGTTTGTATAACTTGCCGTACCAACCTGCTGTGGGGCTGTAAAGATAATCTGTGTCGGGTGCGCCAAGTGCTCCTGTTGTACTGCCTCAAGTGATGGCGTAGTGACAATAATAGTTCTGAACTCCTGCCATGTTGAGCAATGCCACTTGTTTTCAAAGCTAAGTGTGACACTACTAGAGTCCGGTAAAGAATGCGGCTTAAAAAGTAGCCATGTTGTATCGGGAATATTGGCAAATAAGTGAAGGGGAGCCGAATCCACAATGGAATATTCGTGAAAGCTATCGGAAATAATTCGCGGTTGCACTACAAGGCTATCTAATGTGGATAAGAAAGGAATGGGGATAGGCGTGCCTAAACAAAAATCCGAAAGTATAAGGGTGTCGAGAAGGTTCCCAAGAGAATCGGAAAGTTGTATGGGTGTTCGAAGTCCGTAATCACCGCCATCGGTTGTTAGCCAGACATCGGTCTGATCGAAGCCTCCATTGGGTCCTATCACTGCCACATCCTGACCTAAAGGCCCAAAGACGGAAAGAAAGTGTGGATCGAACAAGGTTTCATAGATAGTGGTCCATGATGCCCCGGCATCGATGGAACGATAAAGTCCTTGAACCGTGAAAAGATAAACAACGCTATTTGTACCAGCGATCACTTCGGAATAACCGCCGCATCCGACAAATGTTTGTATCCATGTTTGTCCAAAATCGGTAGAACGGTACACGGTTCCCTCATCGCCATGGTAGACGAATACCTTTTTACAGGTATCGCCATAGACAAAGGAACTCGTATCGTTCATGCCGACGGAAACTGACATCCACGTGACACCGCCATCGTTCGAAATCCATGCCTGATTGTTCGTTCCCGTCGCCATACAATGGCGTTCATCAACGCGCGCAAACATTCGCATCGAGTCGGTAAGTGTATGGATGGTGCCGAACGGATCAGCATACACATCGTATGAATTACGTAGTCCAAGTCCGGCAAAATGCCACGTCTCCCCGCTGTCGAGCGAAACGAGGAGATCTGTATCGTCATTCGCCGCGTATAGCTTGCCGGCTATGGGACGAATTTGGCGAATTGTCGAGACGCCAGTTGGAACCGATGCAAGCTTCCACGAAGTGTTTTGGCTAATATAAATGATCTTGAAATTGGGGTCTTGCGCAGCAAGGACGCCGCTGTTGATACCCCAAAAATAATAAGCTTGAATTTTGGCAGAACCGGTCAAGTATGGGGCGCCCACTCTATTCCAGCCATTGCCTGGCTGTGAAAAAATTATGGAAGGAACAAGGGTGCCTAGAAAGGTTAATGGTATCAGAATTCGGGCCAATCTCATCGTATTAATAAATTTTGTCATTTCGTCTGAAATTGTATAAATAGCTACAAGAAGCCCATGAAAGAGCTTCTTGTAGCGATATTCGGTGTTACTTTACAATCAGTAACGTCTTATTCGCAATTACGACCCCTTTCGGGAACTCTATCATATAGTAGTAGGTTCCCGAAGGCAAGTCCTTCGCCGCATCTATTTTTTGTCCTACGCGGCAGCGTGAGTCAGACCGGCGATTGTTTGATTCGAGCCTCATGGTATTGTTCGATTAATGTAAATGCTTATTCCTTCACGAACTTCGCCGAATGCGGAGTACCAGTGGTGCTCCCACCATCGACGATAAAATAAATTCCCGCCGGCAGCAAAGAAACATCCAGCGTGTTCCCATTTCTGGGAACCGAATACGCGCGGCCGAGGGGATCTGTAATTAAAAGGGTTCCGATCGAATTCTCGATACTTAAAAGAGTGGTAGCTGGATTGGGATAACATAAGAGTGTCGTTTGCGTCGAACTGGCTGGCACCACACCCGAAGAGACGGGTTCCAAATAGG
>DASYAJ010000313.1:0-2508 GCA_036501405.1 Kapaibacterium sp. (SeqCode) | reverse complement strand
CGCTATCCCGATACATCGCTCATGTATCCGATCGAACGCAGAATTCGCCAACTGCAACAGAAGTAAGACCTGGATTACGCGGATGATTATAGGATTATGCTGCAGAAAAATAGTCAAGTAAAGAAAGGTTCTCAAACCATTAAAGAAAAACGCCGTTATGCCGATTCCACTCTCCAACACCCACTCGATGAACGAATTGCGGAGCTAAAGCGGGATTCGATAGGACGGGCGCGATAACATCCTATCGAAATGGATTGACGATCGTCAGTTTCCCTTCGATTGGAAGACCGTCCTGCATGTCTTCGCTATAAAAAATGGATGCATCGAGTTCGAGCGCTCCGGCAAGGAGCAAAGAATCCCAATAAGGAATTTTATATCGCGTACGAAGAGAAGATGCTTGACTTAAATTGGAACGCTTTATCGGTAACGGCTCGAATCGTTCATAAAAACTCGCAATGAGTTCCAATAAATAATCTTCTTTAGCCTTCGTTTTTTGGTACAACACCGAGAAAGTTTCGGTAATGATTGTGTTGTGATTGCAATGTCGCTTCTTCGGGCTAATTCTAACGAACGCACATGCTTCTGATGGTCTTGACTTTCTAAAAAGCTATAAATCCAAATATTAGAATCGAGAAAAATCATGATGTAAGGTGATCGTACATCTCTTGCTTCGAGGGCATCTTGAAGTCAGGAGCAATGATAGGATTATCCCAGAGGCGTTGCATACGGTCCATCCGTTTCGGCGCCGTGGAAGTAATGGTAACATGGACCCAATCGATTTTCGAAAGTTCTTTCCGTACCTCCTCTGGAATGGGAATGATTCCTTCTGAACCGAGATGCGTATCGAATTCTATTCTTTCCATGTCTCGATGAACAAACAATCGGTGAAATAAGTTACTTCATTGCTTCCCGAATTCCTTCCAGCAATTCATTCGAATGCTTCCGTTCGAAGATGAGGGGGGGGAGCATTCGAAGCACTTCGCCGGCGGTGACGTTCGTAATAATCTTCCGGTCGAAAAGTTTTTTCTGCACTTCTTTTGCGCCGGAGAAAAACTCGATCCCGAGCATCAGGCCTTTGCCACGCACGTCACGAAGTTTTTTCGGATATTCCGATTTCAGTTCCTCGAACGAGTTCTTAAGATAATCGCCTTCGTGCGCCGCGTTATCCATGAAGGTCTTCTCGACAAGATCGAGCACCACCTTACCAGCAATACAGGAAAGCGGGTTCCCGCCGAAGGTCGTACCATGCACGCCAGCGCGCAACGCTTCGGCCAGTTCTTTGCGCGTCAGAATCGCTCCCAGCGGCAGGCCGCCGCCGATTGCTTTGGCGCACACCACAATATCCGGTTTTAATCCACTATGCTCATACGCGAAAAACCTTCCCGTTCGTCCGATACCGGACTGAATTTCATCCGCAATAATAAGGAACTTATGCTTCGCGCGTAGTTCCATCAGCGCGTTCACGAAGTCCTGGGGAATTTCGACAATCCCTCCTTCGCCCTGAATCGATTCGACAATGACCGCCGCCGTGCGCGAACTGAACAACCCTTCGAGTGCATTCGGATCGTAGCCAGGAATCGTGGAAGCATCGGCAATGAACGGGCCGAAATGATCGCGGTATTTGCCTTTGTCCATCACCGAAAGCGCGCCGAAGGTGCGCCCGTGGAACCCATTCGCAATCCCGAAAATTTCGGTCTTTGTCTCACTCGAAAAAACTTTTCGTGCAAGCTTGATCGCGCCTTCCACCGCTTCGGTGCCGGAATTCGTGAAGAACGTTCGTTCCCAGCCGGAATTATGTTCCAGCTTTTCGGCCAGCGCGATTTGCGGTTCCTGAAGATAGAGATTGGAAAGATGCAAATACTTCCCGGCCTGCTCGCGAATTGCCGCGACGACCGCCGGATGCGAATGCCCCAGCGCGTTCACGCCAAGCCCGGCAATCGCATCGAGATATTTGCCTGTGTCCGTTGTAATGTAAACGCCCGATGCGCTGAGGACGGAACCAATCGCGAGTCGGTCGTAAGTTGGGAAAAGTGAATTTTTTTCCCGTTCGAGAAGTGATGTCATATTCCGAGAAAAGAAAAACGAAGCCCTCCTAACGATAGAGACACCAGAATTATCCCGCTACCGATGAGATAGGGAAAAAATTAATGTAGCACATGCTTCAGCTTGTGCTTAATTCCCGAAGAGCGCAAGCGGAAGCCAGCGATTTTACTTATACTTCTCCGGTCGCATCGCCGGGAAGAGCACGACATCGCGGATGGATTCTTCGCCGGTCAGAATCATCGTGAGGCGATCCACTCCGAAGCCGAGACCTGCCATCGGCGGCATTCCGTATTCCATCATCCGGAGGAAATCTTCATCGAGCACCATCGCTTCTTCGTCGCCTTTGCCGCGCAGCCGTGCTTGTTCGGAAAAGCGTTCCCGCTGATCGAGCGGGTCGTTCAGCTCGCTGAAGGCATTGGCAACTTCCTGCCCGTTGATATAGAGCTCGAATCGTTCCACGAGTCC
>DASYAJ010000312.1:0-4871 GCA_036501405.1 Kapaibacterium sp. (SeqCode) | reverse complement strand
CAGCCGCACGCACTCTTTTCCAGACGTTCGGATGAGTTGGAAAACATTCGGATGACCTGGAAAGAGGAATGGAACGCCGCGTCGAGCGCCGAGCGCTTCGCGTTCGGTTTTGTCGCATGCGCGGCGTTCCTGAATCTTCTTCTTGCATTTTTTAATTATCCGGTTATCGGGCACGATGCTTACGTGCATTTGAACTGGCTCGATCAGTTCCCTCGTCTTGTATCGGATGGGATTGTTTATCCACGGTGGCTTCCCGATTCTTTTGGTGGCTTCGGCGCACCGACATTTTATTTTTATCCGCCACTCGTTTATTGGATTGCAAGTATTTTTTCTTTTATTGGGATTCATTCCACGCAAGGCCTCTATCAGCTTGTGCAGGTTTTGTTTTCCGCTTTTTCGGTATTCACAAGCTATGCACTCCTCAAACAGCTTGGGGGAAATCGCATTCGATCGCTTACGGGCGCATTACTTTATAGCTTTCTTACTTACCGTTTTTGCGACGTCTATATCCGCGATGCGTTGACCGAACATGCTGCACTTGCCTTTTTTCCGATTATCTTCTACCAATCGAAGGATAGATTTCGGTCTATCACGTTCAATGCTGTTGGGTGGGCGGGACTCTTTCTTACGAATCTTCCCATTGCATATCTTTCCGTGATTACCGCCGCTATCTTACTCATCGCACGAAAGAACGGCAAAGAAATTCCGTGGAATCTTTTAGCAATTACAATCGGAATAGGAATGAGCGCCATCTATCTTTTCCCGGCGTTCAGCTTGCGAGGACTGATTCATCAACGGCATCTTTTCGATTTACCAATGCATACGAGCACATTGGGATTTGTAATACTCGATATTGTTCACGGTCATTTCGATTGGCTTCGTATTCTCAGCATCGCGGTGATAATCGGCAGCGCGCTTCTTTTGATTCAATGGAAACGAACTTCCACTGCGTGGAAATGGATACTTATTATTGGGATATTTTTCCAGTTACCTTTTGTCAGCGCCGTCTTCTGGCGTCTCATACCGGGAATGCCATTTGTGCAGTTTTCTTTTCGTTGGAACGGAATGTTATTGCTGGCGATCGCAGCTATTTTCGTTCAATCGGCAGCTGCCACAATTGCGCCACAATCGAAATGGACAAGCTGCATTTTCATTTTTCTCGCCATCCTTACAATTGTTTCCGAGCTTACGATCTCGCGAAATATGTTCCAACGACCACCACTTGCAATCAATAGTTACCTAAACGACGCACCAGAATACGCTCCGAAATGGGAAGCGGACGATCCGAGCGAAGTGATCGGCATCACACGCCGAAGAATGAGCGATGCTCCTGCCACCTTATTAGGATTGACGCTATCTGGCGATACAATTACTTTGGAACGAAAGAGTGTGACACAATGGAATTTCCATGTTCATCTCAATCGCCAAACGCCCGTTCGAATCCATCAATTTTACTGGCCGTATTGGAAGCTTTGGAATGGTTCCACGGAACTTGCGCTTGCACCGGACGTGAACGGATTTGCAACAGCAGATTTCCCGGCGGGTGATTATGCAGCAACACTAACTTTGGAGCGATCCAAAATAGAAACGATTGGCAGAACGGTTAGCTTATGCGGCATAATTGTGCTTTTGCTCACGATTTCGGCCGCTCTTTATCGTTCGATCACAAATCGTCGCGATTCCACATCACTGCCAGCAGTAACGCGAAGAATATAAGTTCCAGCTGGCAATGACGATGTATCGAATGTGAAGGATTGATTTCCCGGTGGCATTTCGCCTTTATCGAATGAGGCCATTTGCTCTCCGATTTCATTCAAAAGATCGATTCGGACATGCTCCGGCACTCGAAGACTGAGCATCGCATTCACCGCGTTTTCTGCGGGATTCGGATTAGCCAAGGAAAGCCTCGAAGAAGAAGATTCATTGGAACCAACATTGCTCGCCACACCCGTATAATTAATGCGATAAACCACGCTTTCCTGGTCGTCCGAAACATAAAGCGCACTATCGGCGCCTTCGATAATCGAAACGGGGCGGCCAAAATAATAGCCGGTGTTCGAATCACCGACTCTACCAGGAACCATAAATCCCGTGACGAAATCGGCGATGCGCGCATTCTTCCCATCGGTATCGGCCCACATCACGGTAACGCGAGGAGGCGCCGGCGGTGTGCGGTCCCACGAACCGTGATAGCATTGAAAGATTGCATTATGATAGAGCGCAGGAAGTTTCGTTCCGCGATAAAAATGAAGTCCGAGCGGCGCGGAATGCGCTTCTACTTCCCCAACCGGTCCATCGAAGGTCTGAACAACACTCGTATCGAGATTCAGCATCAATGGATTGCGAAGGCGAAACCCATAACACCATGGCCAGCCATAATTTGCGCCATCGCAAACAAGATAGATCGATTCGCATGGATTGTTAGCGGTTCCCGAAGTTCCCGACCCGAAGATATCGTCCATGCCGTTATTATTGACCCACAATGCGCCCGTTCGCGGATCGAGATCCATTCCAACCGCATTGCGCACTCCAGTTGCAAAGGAACGATATCCGGAACCATCGGGATTCATTTCGACAATCTGTGCTCGATGAGCGATATCTGTTGTATCGATATTTCCATTTGAACCAATTTGAAGATAAATTTTCTTATCGATCGTATCGAAAACAAAGTTCCGACTATGATGCCCGCCGGCGGAAGGGAGCGCCGCGATCTGGACCATGCTCGTCTCTTTTCGCGTCAGAGGGTCCGTGACAAACCGCCAGAGATTTGCATTGTTGGAGACATAAAGATTCCCGTCATAAAATCCAATCCCATGCGGATCGTTCAAACCGCTGGCAACCATGATCGTGCTATCGGCGATGCCATCGTGGTTATGATCTGGAAGCGCATACACATCCCCATTATACGCGGTGGCATAGATGACACCATCCTGCGAAAGCGCAAGCCCACGCGCTTGTGGAACTGTTGCAAAAACCGACATTGTAAAGCCATCTGGGATCGAAATCGATTGCTCGGTGCCATTCACAGTAATAATCGTATCGCGCAATAGCAACAACGTCGAAGGGGTTCCAGTGCTGTGCGGTTGCTGCTGGAGTACCCATGCTGAGAGAGAGCAACCAACGTCCGTTTGCGAATTCGTCGATGGAAATTTCGAATGGAAAATTCCACCCGATGTCAGCGCTGCATAGATTTCGGTATCTCCGATGGCAATCGCACTAATATGAAGTCCAGGAAGTCCTTCATTATAGGAGGACCAGTGATACCCAAAATCGGACGAAACAATAATTCCTTGATTGGGTGACGCCGCTACCACCCAATTCTCCTTGACTTGAAACATTTGAGCATCCGAGAAAGTATCGACGACAGACCATGTAGCACCGAGATCGTCGGAGCGGAAAATCCCATGGGAAGTGCCGAGATGAATGGACGCATTCACAACGGCAATGGAATAAATTCCGGCATCGGGTAGTGTTCCCGCCTGCCATGATGTTCCAAAATCAGCGGATACGATAAGTGAATAATTGTTTGTATTTGGAAAGCTTACGATTGCGCACACGATATTATCGTTCAACGCAAGCTGGTTTACACCGCGAAGCAAAACATTCGAATCAATGTCATCCCAGGATATTCCATTGAGGGAACGGTAGATACCCTCTGATGCCCAACCACCACTTTCAAACAAAAGATTATTGTTCGCAACCACCATTGCTCCGTCAGCAAGGGATTTAGAAAAGGACCATGAATTTCCCTGATCCGTCGATCGATAAAGCGAACAAATATCGCCTCCAGAAAGCGTTGCAAAAAGATCGGTGTCTCGTACAACAAGTTCTTCAACCGATTGGGATAAAGAAACAGGAGTATCCACCTGCACCCAATGGTCTCCATCGTCAATCGTGCTAAAAAGACTATTATCGACAGCGGCAAAAAGCCTATTTCCGAGAGTAGTAAGCAGCCCGGCGCTGTCTCCGCCCTGTTTCCCATCCATTTGTTCCCATTGTGCGGAAAGAGATGGTGCACCAACCAGTATCAGAAGAACGGTAATGAAATATTTTCTCATAGCTAAAAAACATTCGAAGCTGGTTCAAAACATCTCCCCAAAAGAATGCATTGGGGAGATGATGATTCCTGTTCCGTTAAATCACTGGCTCAGCCGTCACACGCTTGAGCATTTCCGCATACGCCTCTTCCACGCCGCCGAGGTCCTGACGGAAGCGGTCTTTATCGAGCTTCTTCCGTGTTTGCGCATCCCAGAAGCGGCATGTGTCCGGTGATATCTCGTCGCCGAGAAGAATCGTCCCATTATGCCGTCCGAACTCGAGCTTGAAATCGACGAGAATAATCCCGCGCTTGCGGAAAAATTCCTTGAGAATGTCATTCACCTTTAAGGCATCATGGCGGATGTAATCAATCTCGTCTTCCGTAGCGAGTTCCATTGCCAGTGCATGGCTATCGTTAATGAGTGGATCGCCAAGGGGATCGTCTTTGTAAGAGAATTCGAACGTCGGCTGTTTGAATTCCTTCCCTTCCTCGACGCCATACCGTTTCACAAAGGAACCGGCCGCGATATTACGGACAATCACTTCAAGCGGAACGATTTCCAGCCGCTTCACCAGCATATCGACCGGCGAAAGCTGCTCGACAAAATGTGTTTTAATTCCACTCGCTTCGAGCATTTGAAAGAGCGCGCTGGACATCGCACAATTCACTTCGCCTTTATGAGCCCAACTCCCTTTTTTCAGAGCATTGAATGCTGTTGCATCGTCCTTGAATTCCTGAATGACGACATCCGGGCGCCCCTTAACGGTGAAGAGTTTTTTCGCTTTGCCTTCGTAAAATTGAGTTTCTTTTTCTGCTGTCATGAAACTGAAAT
>DASYAJ010000311.1:0-4902 GCA_036501405.1 Kapaibacterium sp. (SeqCode) | reverse complement strand
ACCAATCCCAATTTCGAAATCTGCATCAGAAACGGCGTGTGTTCCAATAGCCATGAAATGACCAGCGCAAGCACATAACTCTGCGCGATCCCATAGAGAATGAGATCGTTGAAAAACTGCGCGCGAAGAAACGGCTGACCTTTATCGTAAGGCTTCCAGCGTTCGAGCACGACAATAAAGAATGCGCCTACAATAATGGAGGCCGTTGAAAGAATACGAATATCGAGCATGGTCACGCACTCGCCGCAACGCTTGCGATGGAATTGTTCCTGCGCAGTTTTTTGCGCTGCGAAAGCTCGCTATCGTATACACGCTTGACGCCATCGCCCTGCGCGCGTTCGATGTCCCGAATGTTTTCCACGAGCCGTGCAAAGCCGGTAATTTCCACCGAAGCCGCCTGATCGGAACCCCATAGCGCGCGATCGAGCGTGATATGCCGCTCCACAAAACTCGCGCCCATCGCCACGGCTGCCCATGTAGGCGCAAGCCCAACCTCATGGCCCGAATATCCGACCGGACACATTGGGAACCGTTCCTGTAAGGTGTCGATCATGTGCAAGTTCAATTCTTCCAGCGGGCAGGGGTAGGTGGATGTCGTGTGGGCAATCAGTAAATTTTCCGTTCCCAACGTGCGCACCGCTTCGTCGATTTCCGCCATGGTGGACATTCCGGTCGAAAGAATGACCGGCTTGCCGGTCGATTGCACTTTCTTTAGCAGCGGAAGATCGCTTACGGACGCAGAAGCGATTTTGTAGCACGGCGGATCGAATGCTTCGATAAAATCGACGCTCGGCTCATCCCATGGCGAAGCGAACCAGAGAATCTTTTTCTCGCGAGCGGAGCGATCGAGTTCGGCATATTGATCGAGATCGAATTCCATTCGATGACGATAATCAATATAGGTCATTCGGCCCCACGGCGTCTCGCGTTCGAGATGCCACTGATCGAGCGGCACGCAGATTTCCGGGGTCCGCTTTTGGAACTTTACCGCATCGCATCCCGCCGATGCCGCCCCTTCGATTAGCTTTTTCGCAAGATCGATCGAACCATTATGATTGATTCCTATTTCCGCGATCACGAATGTCGGTTCGCCGTCACCGACACGTCTGTCTCCGATTTGCATTACTCTTCGTTGCATGGTAAAGGTCTCCTAAAAACATTATTTTTTTGCATGACGATGACGCAGAATCCACTCGGCGAAATCACGAAACGCTCCATTGCCGCCCGGCGCGCTGGCAACATAGTGTGCTACGTTCTTCGCCGCAGGCATTCCGTCCTTCGGCGTTGCCGTCAGTCCAAATTTCGCAATCTCGGCCATCACATCCACATCGTTAACGTCATCGCCAATATAAGCAAGCTCGTTCGGAGCAAATCCCGTTTGGGAATGGACTTCATCGAGATAGGCGCGTTTGTCCAATATACCCGGAAAATAAAACGGCAATTCAAGCTTCTTCGACCGTGCTTCGACACGGGGAGAATCCTCCCGCGTCATCATGGCTGTTTCGATCCCAGCGTCCCGCAGGAGTTCCATTCCCATGCCATCGCGAATGCTAAAACGTTTTAGCTCCTCGCCTTTTCCGGAGTAATAGACTCCGGTATCGGTCAGGACGCCATCGACGTCGGTGAGAACTAATTTAATGTTCTTGGCACGTTTTCGAATTTCCGTTTCCGTTAACTTTTTCACGCTTATTTCTATTGGTTACCATCCAGCCCGTCACCAGGCAGTCCAACCGCCATCGACGATGAGGTTTGCGCCGGTCATATAGCTCGAAGCATCGCTTGCAAGAAAAATGAGCGCTCCCCGATAGTCGGACGGCTGCGCCATTCGTCCCAGCATGGTCCGGCGCGCATAATTTTCTTTAAAATATTCTTCCTGGCCCGCTTCGACACCGCCCGGCGAAAGCGTATTGACTCGAACGCCTTTTATACCCCAGTAGGCAGCCAGATAGCGAGTGAAAGCAATGACCGCACCTTTCGTGGCCGAGTAAGCCGGCGGCTTGAAAAACGGTTGGGAACCATCCGGCCGCCTATAGAGCGTTTGGTCAGGACCGGCAATGCCATACGTGGAGGCAATGTTGATAATCGCTCCCGATCGTTGCCGGGCCATTTCGGTTCCAAAGACTTGCGAAGCTAAAAACATCCCGGTCACATTGACATGAAACGATCGTTCCCACGCTTCCAAGGGATAATTTTCGAACTGTGACAATTCGGCTGCCATGGCGGGATCTTCGAATTTATCGTTAATCGCTGCATTGTTCACGAGAATGTCGACATGCCCAAACTCCGCCACCGCAAACTCCTGAGCGATTTGGAGCGATTGCTTACTCGTAATGTCCGCTCCGATTCCGAGCGCATCCACGCGTTCCGAAAGTTCCGACGCAAATATGCCGCAGGCATCGTCATCGAGATCGAGCACGATGACGTTCGCTCCCGCTCCCGCAAGCGCGTGACAATACTCTCTGCCAATGAGGCCGAGCGCACCGGTCACGACGGCCACTTTTCCTTCCAAAGAAAAAAGTGCTTCGTGCTCCGTGTGTGCGGAGGAATAGGCAATATCAGAATCCACGATACTCATGATGCTGCTGCGATCTTCGATCGTAAAACCGGTTTTGTATTAAAATTTCCTGTTTTGCGGAAGACGGGTTCCACCGGCTCGCCGCGCAGCCTGTCGCATACTGTTTTCGATTCGACCGCTTCCCGAACGATGGGCAATACTTCGCGATAGGCCAAAAGCGTGTACGCGATGTCCTCGTCCGTATGTGAGAACGAAACGACGTGCATTCCACTCCAGAGAATGCCGCGCTTGATAAGTTCCTGCTGCATTAATGACTTCAGTTCCAGCGGGTTCCCGGCCGAGACATCGAACGAAACGAGCGACCGGCAGTCCAACCCCGAAGCTTTCGTGTAGGCCATTTCAAGTTCGACGGCAATTTCGTTGTAACCGACAATCAGCTTTCTTCCCTGCTCTGCGAGATATTTCGGAACGTTCTTATCGCGAATTTCTTCGATGGTCGCTTTTGCGGCGGCAAGCGAAAGTGCTTCACCGCCAAAGGTGGTGAAAAAGAACATGTCCTTTGCACAAAGTTCCATGATCTCTTTTCTTCCAGAGAGGATCGAAATCGGCATTCCATTCGCGACCGCTTTGGAAAAACATTGCAGGTCTGAGGTGACGCCAAAATATTCCTGCGCACCTCCGACTGCAAGCCGGAAGCCGGTCCACATTTCATCGAAGATAAGGAGCACACCACGCTTTTGGCATTCTTCTTTTACGCGAGCAAGGAAGTTATCTCGCGGCGCTTCAAAAACAACAGGTTCCAAGATCACGCACGCGGTGTCGTCATCGAACGAATGGATGAGGGAATCGATGTCGTTGTAATTGAAAGTGTAGGTCAGGTCCTTCACGGCGTTTGGAATGCCACGATTGCGATCGGTCGTTGCAATATACCAATCATGCCAACCATGATAGCCACAGCAAAGGACCGTGTTGCGACCCGTGTATGCGCGCGCAAGGCGAACTGCCGCAGTCGTCACATCGCAGCCTGTTTTACTATAGCGGATCGATTCCGCACCGGGAACCACTTCGCGAATCAGTTCCGCCACTTCTATTTCGAGCGGGTGCGGCTGAGAAAATGTGATCCCGCTTTCAAGCTGCTTCCGAATTGCTTCGTCCACTTTGGGATAGCAATAACCAAGACTGAGCGGACCGATTCCCATATTGTAATCGATGTATTCATTCCCATCGACATCCCAAACGTGGGAACCCTTCCCGCGCGCAATGTATTTCGGCGCAACGCCGTTCACATATTGCCCCGGCCCTTTAGCCAGCGTTTGCGAATAACCCGGAATAAGCCCCGTCGCGCGTTTAAAGAGCTTCTCGCTTTGAGCAACGATTGGATAATCGTTTTGAAAAGAAAGTGTATTTGCCATAAAATTGTTATCGTGCTTTTAGACCGCTTCGATGGTTTCTATTTTTGTTCGCTCCGCTACCGTGACCTGAAGGTCACGGCTACGAGGGTCAAGGTTACGAGGGTCATGACTACGATAGTACGCTTTAATCTTGTTTGCGATTTGTGCTCCGGTAAATCCTTCGTATTCCAGCACATCGAGAAGCAGCGCCGGCTTGAACCAGCGTTCTTCGAGCGCCATCGGAAGCACGGGAACCGAAATCCCGTTCCGAACGAGATACTCCGAAAGAATCGAGAATAAACCTCCCGTAAGGAAGTGATCTTCGAGTGTGATGACGATTTGGGCATGCTGAATTGCGGGAAGGATTATTTCCCAGTCGAACGGTTTCAACCAGCGGACATCGACGATCGAAGTGGGAATAGATTCCCCTTCCAAAATCTCTCGCGCCGTCAGCGCTTCCCGAAGCAGTAACCCGTAGGTTAAAATAGTTACATCGCTTCCACTTGCAACGATCTCTGCTTCGCCAATTCCGTGGCGCGTCCGTTCGACGTTCGTCGGCGTCGCGGAGGGATAGCGGATATAACATGGTTCCGGCGATTGCAGGATGGCTGGAAGCGTCGTTGTCAGATCGTCCATATCGGCCGGAGCAAAGACCTGCATATTCGGAATGCCGCGCATGAGTGAAATATCTTCGATCGCTTGATGTGTCGGGCCATTGCCATCCGAGAGGAATCCGGGAACTCCGCCCACGAGCTTCACGGGCAGCCGCGCAATGCCAACATCGTCGCGAACAAATTCGAATGCGCGGAGCGTGAGAAACGTTGCCAGCGCGTGGACGATCACTGTTCTTCCGCGCAATGCAAGTCCGGCTGCCGCGCCGAGCATCGTCTGCTCGGCAATACCGACATCGATGAACCGCTCGCCAAGCTGCGCAGGAAGATTCCGAATCGCAGCACGGTTTTCAGCTGTCATCACGATAATGCGTTCGTCGGCAAG
>DASYAJ010000310.1:0-7397 GCA_036501405.1 Kapaibacterium sp. (SeqCode) | reverse complement strand
AAGTACTCGATAAAGTCGAGGAACGATTGGTGGAAGAGTTACCCGTGCGTCCCTGTCCAAATTGTGGATCGAAAAATACCGAAGTGAAATCGGGATGGTTCGGAATGTTTCTCGATTGTCCCGATTGCGGCAAGAAGACCTCGCTCAAAAACGAAGGCAAAGCGCCGCCAGAAAAAACGGGCGAGGTGTGTCCGAACTGCCACGAAGGCGAACTGCTGATTCGTTCCAGTCGCTTTGGGAAGTTTATCGGGTGCAGTAATTATCCGAAGTGCAAATTCACGCGCGCCATGCCTACCGGAATTAAATGTCCGAAGTGCCTCGTTGGCGACATTGCGGAACGACGCGGTGGAAAAGGCAAGCGGAAATTCTGGGGCTGCACCCGCTATCCCGATTGCGATTTTATCTCGAACGATAAACCGGTCAACACCAACTGCCCGAGCTGCAACAACAATTGGCTCGCGACGAAATATGTCCGTGGCAGCGGCGAATTCCTGAAATGCCCGAACTGCAAGAAGGAGTTTACGACGGAACTAAATGAGATAGCGGCATAAGTCCCCCCGCCTTTTCAAGGCGGCCTTAGGGGGTCGTTCGTTGTAGCGGTGACCTTCAGGTCATGCCACCGGCTACGTAAATGCGGGAATCCAGAAGTTGGAATGGAATGGATTTAAATGCTTTTGCAGTTGTTTTTTTATGCTCCATAACTTTACATTGCAATACTGGGAAGAAGATAGGCTGGCTGGTTGGACAGCTCCGCGAAGTACCCAGCGTTTTTTCTCAAGCAAAAACTCTTTCAGAACTGGAAGCGAATATTCGAGAAGTCTCAGCCAACGGAACCGTTTCCACTCTCCCGTTCCTCCGCACCACGCACCAATAATTCCCCGCCACAAGGTTGCTTCCATCGAACGCGAAGGAATGATTCCCAGCGTCTAATTCTCCCGCATACACCCGCGCCACTTCTGTGCCGAGCGCATTTATGATGGAGATTTCGGCATAACCATCAGAATTGATTGGCACGGTTCTTACGACGCATTCATAGTAGTGACCTAAAAAAAGGAAGGAGGAAGTATGACCGAACTTATGAGCACATTGAACCAGAAGGCCCCGACTCGTCGGGTACTTGCCTCCTTTTCGGTTAATTCCGTTCTGTTGTGGCATAGCTACTCTACGAAGACGATAACGCCTATCGCTCAGTCCTCTCGCTGACTGAGCGAACAATCCGATAATTCGAAAGCGCAATCGCGCTGCAAGGCATTATTCACTTTTTTAACACAAAACAGCTATGCAAACCATTCAACCTGGATTATTCGAACAACCGATTCGTCCGGACCGCACCGAACTCAAAGATGCGATCCTAAATATTATTCAGCATGAGGAGCCTATTAAGGCTTGTCAAATCGCATACCGTTTAACTCGCAAATATGGTACGACGATTTCGCGGCATGATGTGAACAGTATTCTATTCAGCAATAACGGGCTTCGTGGAATAGTGATCGTTTCAAGAACCGACTTCAAGGTATATCTGAGGAGCGCGGCTCAAGCAAATCCGCAGCCACGGTTAATCGCTAAACCAGTAAGACCGAAAATTGAACCGACTTTAATCGGGGCACCGACCCAGCCTTTGGTGCAGCCTGATCCTATAGCGACCGGTGGGGTAGTGCGTGAGGAACCATTGAATGGCCGCTATCTGATTCGGCGTGCAATCGGATTGGGATATGCGTTCCTTGCTTTTGAGATAATCAAGTTATTACTCTAAAGTCAGGATAGCAAGATCGAAATAAAGTTGAGGCGCTCGGGTTTAATGCTCGATCCCGGCGCCAAGAAGGCGGCGACCACTTGTAGTGGCGGATCGCTGCCTTTTATATTGCTTCTCACGAAGGATCAAAACCCGAAGTGATCTATTTTAGATGAATGTATCGATTCAAATCTTCATCATACGTATATACCTCTTTGGACGATATTTTCCTGATTGGGGAATGTACATCGTCCTGATTCGCCGGCGCTGTTCCATTAGTAACGAGGGCGATGTCATCAAGCTCAGACATTCCATTCGAAGAGATAAAAGAGAGCTTCCTTTCCCAAGAATACGATGGTAGCTTTCCTAATGCATCTTCAAAAGAGCATGAAAGAATGCATGTAAAGACCTCTTCAAAGCTTTGAAGATCATAAAAAGCTACATAATGAGTTGTTTCGCCCATTGCAAAATAACCTCCTTCAATGTCCAATAGGTAAATACCATTTGCAGCTTTTCGAAGTTTAATTGCATCTCTATTCCCGTAACTTCCAAACTTTCCCAAATGTTTTTTCATGTGCTCGAAATGATAAAGCTTATTCGATTGAATACTAAATGTTGCGAGACTAATATCCGGAGCACAAACGTGGCAGGAATCTTCCACCAAAGTTGTGAACACTAAAAGAGCGGAACTATCATAAAGAAGAATAGTATCAAGACGGGTATAGCAGAGCCCATCCTGCCACACATTAAATTCTTGAGCCTCTGCAAAATTCGGTTTCCATAAGGCTGTTCCGTCATGGTTGATCCTTTGTGGTTCGAACATTTTAGTGAGCAAGGCGTTCTCTTCCATACCGGTAACGACGAAACTTCCTTGACAAAATCCGGTTGCTGATGTCAGGAGAAAAATTAGAATGAGAAAAATACGTCGTGCTTTTGCGCACGAGACCATCGCGAAAAGCGCGAGCGTGAGGAATCCGTTTCGGATGGTGGTACGCATAGAAGCTATGTGCAAACTCGAATTTATCCCATTCGTGCCCGCGGCGTGGGGGAAATCGGCGTGACCCGATTCGGAACGGTGGGCGCGAAATGGTATTTCGCCTTGCTGCACCCGCTTGCAAACGAAAGTTTGCACCACATTTTTTGAACCGAACTGTGCCATACCCGGTTTACAGCCCGCTTCGTGGAAATGTGGCCCGATTTTTAGCCTCATTTCGCATGATCGCTCATGCCGCATGATTGCTATGCCATGATCGCTCATGATTTCCGGGCAGGACCGAAGTACGATTATTTTAACTATTTTTAGCCACTTTTTTAGCATTCCATGCCAACGATCAACCAATTAGTGCGATTAGGCCGCGAGGAATTGACTTTCAAGTCGAAATCCCCGGCGCTCAAGAACAGTCCGCAGCGCCGAGGCGTCTGCACTCGCGTTTACACCACAACGCCGAAAAAACCGAATTCCGCGCTTCGAAAAGTGGCCCGCGTCAAGCTCACCAGCGGCATGGAAGTGACCGCTTACATTCCGGGCGAAGGACATAACTTACAGGAGCACTCGATCGTCATGATCCGCGGTGGTCGCGTGAAGGACCTTCCCGGTGTGCGCTACCATATCATCCGCGGCACACTCGATACGCAGGGCGTCCAGAACCGAAAGCAGGGCCGCTCCCGCTATGGCGCGAAAAAGCCGAAATAATGGCTAAAGGCCAACGGCTAATGCTTAAAGTCCCGAAAGGACGAAGGCAATAGCATGTGAAGTCACCGGAATCGAAATAAAAGAAAAGTTTTGAGTCCCGAAGGGACGAAAGAACATCCGAGACATAAATTTCGGATGACAATTAGGATCTCTGTCGCAAGATAGAGAGGTGGTTGACGGGTAAGTGAGAACTATTTCTCATTCCGATCAACTCTGATCAAATCAATACGAAAAAATCGAAACATGAGAAAGCATAAAGCGGAACTCCGCATCAAAACGCCCGACCCGAAATTCAGCGATATTCTGGTTTCGCAGTTCATCAATTCCTTAATGCTGGACGGCAAAAAATCTGTCGCGCAGCGTATTATGTACGACGCGCTCGATTCGGTGCAGGAAAAGACAGGTCAGGCAGGCCTCGAAGTGTTCAAGAAGGCGATGACGAATGCCTCGCCGATGATCGAAGTTCGTTCCCGCCGCGTGGGTGGAGCGACGTATCAGGTTCCCACCGAAGTTCGTCCCGAGCGCCGCACCGCGCTTGCCATTCGCTGGCTGATTACCTATAGTCGCGCTCGTGGAGAGAAATCGATGGCGCAGCGTTTGGCCGGAGAACTCATCCAGGCCAGCAATGGCGAAGGCACGACCGTCAAGAAACGTGACGACACGCACCGCATGGCCGAAGCCAATAAGGCCTTCGCGCACTTCCGATTCTAATTGGGCCGCAAGAATCGTTTCTTCTGTTTGGCTTTCCGCTGGTGATCGGCGTGAAGCGAATCGAAGGAAAGAGAATCGGCGTGGTGAATGGAATCGACCAGTGAATCCCTCACACCAATCGCTTGGAGCGAATCGATAATTCGAAACGTGTCGATGGCGGGTTCCACAATCGTCGGTGTTTCGGGCTGGTCGATGACTTCCTTGAGTTCTTTCGGTTCATACAGGTATCCGCCGCTGTTCGCAACGCGCATGACCAGGGAGCGGATCGTAAGTTGAACCGGTGTGCTTAACCGACGGACTAATCGTTCCTGCAAGGTATCGACTTGTCCGGGCGAGATGGCCGTCGGTACGCGAACGGCGGCAATGACCGCGCACGAGGAATCGCTGAAGTGAACGGTTGTTTCACCGAGGAGAGCGCCAGCAATAGTTACCAAACCCGAATCGAGTGTTTTGCGGACCGTGCTTTCGCGATCCAGATCGATCACACGCCGGTTGAGCACCGTTCCGAGCACGAAGGCGAGCGCACCCAGGAATAGGAGGCTCGGCGCGAGACGAATAATAAATCCCCGTCCGCGTTGCCGCTGTTCCGAACGTCGGCGCCACTGCAATACATAGAGCATCAGAGAATAGGCGCACTGAATAGCGACCAAATTCGTGAGAAAGAGCAGAAACGCTCCCCGAAAAAGGCCCGGCTCGTGGTGGGAAAGAAGAAGCGCGCTGGAAGCAATGGGCGGGACAAGCGCCGTGGCAATTGCCACCCCGATCAAGGTACCTCCCGGAACCATGCGTTCCGAGGCATACGCGCCGGCACAGCCCCCAAAAAAGGCAATGATCAGATCGAAAAGATTCGGTTGCGTCCGAGAGAGTATTTCCCCAGTAATCGGATATTCCGAATGCAATTTTCCAATAATAAAGGAAATAATAAAGACCTCTATCGTACCGGTTATGAGGCTAAAAAGGGACCATAAGATTAATTTTCTATCGTTATTGATAAGCGAAAGTCCGATACCGGCAATCGGTCCCAGCAATACCGCAATGACCATCGCGCCAATAACGACCGCCGGACTATTCGAGAGAAGCCCATAGCTCGCAACGACAGCAGCAAATAAATTCATCGCGTAGAACGATGCGCTCGGATAGGCCGCACGGTAGATTTACGCTTCGGCTTCGTGAACGCTTTGTGTACGATCGTTGGAAACGACAGAATGTTTGCTCCAGTCCTCAAAGAGCTTCTTCCCGATCATTTTTTCCAGGAAGTCACCGAATCGACGGCGTGGGACAGTGGTCGGTGATTCGGTCATAGAAATAAAACACTAGCACATTCGGAAGTGCGCCCGACGCACGTCTGTACTTGCAAATTCGTTGAGACTTTTTACATGGTTTCCGAACTTCTTATTGGCTCCATCTTGCTGATTGCCGCGATTGTTTTCAGCCGGATTAGCGCGCGCTTAAGCTTGCCTGCCCTCGTCGTTTTTCTGTTCGTCGGAATCCTGGCCGGCCCGGAAGGGATTGGAAAGCTTTCATTCGATGCCCCCGGCCTTACGGAACTGATAGCAACGCTTGCGCTCATTTTCATTCTGTTCAGCGGCGGACTCGAAACGTCGTGGAACGATCTTCGTCCTGTCCTTGGGCGAGGACTTCTGCTGGCAACCGTTGGCTTACTCATCAATGCGATCCTCGTCGCATGGGTGATGCGCGCGGTCTTTTCTATTTCCTGGCTCGAAGGCCTCCTTTTCGGAAGCATTATCGGTTGTACCGATGCCGCTGCAGTCTTTTCCGTATTGCGAACGCGGACGCTCGCGCTGGTCTCCGGGTTGGGCCCAATGGCGGAACTCGAATCGGCAAGCAACGATCCAATGGCCGTATTTCTCTCGCTTGCCATTATCGAACTGATTAAAAATCCGGGAACCTCGATATGGTCATTGATTCCCTTGTTCTTTTTACAGATGGGTGTCGGGGCCGTAATCGGAGTACTAATGGGCAGAGTGATGCCGATCATTATCAACCGATTGAACCTCGAACAGGAAGGACTGTATCCAACACTTTCGATTGCGCTCGCAATATTAACATACGGATTGACATCGCTTCTGCATGGAAGCGGTTTCCTTGCGGCTTACGTGGCGGGGATTATGATGAACACGCGACGGTACTTCCATAAGCGAAGCCTCGCGCGGTTTCACGCTGGTTTCGCGTGGCTTCTGCAAATTCTTATGTTCCTGGCGCTGGGACTGCTTCTTCGGCCTTCCCAGCTTGCGCCGATCGCGTGGAATGGGATTATTATCAGCCTGTTTATCTTATTTGTTGCGCGGCCGGTGAGCGTTTTTCTGGCACTTGCATTTTCACGCCTTTCCGTTCGGGAGAAGCTCATGGCCTCCTGGCTCGGCCTTCGCGGGGCGGTCCCGATCATCCTGGCAACACTCGCGTTGTATTCTGGTGTCGACGGGGCACCCTTGATCTTCGATCTTGTCTTTTTTGTAGTCCTTCTTTCGGTCATTGTGCAAGGAATGACTTTGGCTCCGATTGCACGGTGGCTGCGTGTCGTCGAATCGATGCAGGAAAAACATCGGCTCCGGCTCCATTCCGGCGCGATACTATCCGAGAAAGCAAAAATGCTCGAAATGATGGTCCCGGAAGCATCGCCACTTGCGGGTAGCACCATAATGTCGCTGCAGTTAGATGAGGAAGCACATGTGATGCTCCTCTACCGGGATGGTGCGACTATTATTCCCACAGGCCGGACACGTATTCATGGTGGCGATGTGCTCGTCCTGCTCGCGCCGGAAGAAGAATTTGAAAAAGTAAGAAAACTTGTTTGAAGTTCCCGCATCGCAAATCAAGTGCAAGGAGCAAAATAATTTGCCCATGAAGACTCGTCCAATTAGTGCAGTTCTAACATACGTTCGATCGGGACGAGTTATTGCGCTCGTCCCGATGGACCGTTCCAACAATCAATTTCCCGACCGCGAGGATCCCGCTTTTCGGCAGGCCAGTACCACATCGACCATCCCGTCGCCATCGACATCCCCAGCGGCAACGCTGAAAAACAGCGGCGACGCCTTATCGATCTCTTTGGTGATCGAAATTGGTTTGTGCATCCGCTGCTTGCCGACCGGCATCGCAGCATCGGTGTTCTGTGGCTTCGAGGTGATCGTCAGTTCGCACGAGGCCGGAGCTCCCTTGGTATTGGCGGCCAGCTTGGTGATTTGGCTCCAATCGTCCATCGCGGTCTTGCCGCCATCGACCCAGCAGACGCTCACTTTA
>DASYAJ010000309.1:0-2053 GCA_036501405.1 Kapaibacterium sp. (SeqCode) | reverse complement strand
GCGAGTCCGCTAGCATCGTAGGTATTAGCCGAATTCGTCGTTGCAATCGATTGCATTGGTGAGCTGCCGCTGCTGAGAACGATAGTATCGGCGGTAGTATCGTCGGAGCCGCGCGTCCATTTGATGCTGATGGTGCTCGCGTTTTTCGAAATCGCCATGAGGGTGGAGGGCGAGCCGACTCCTGCTCCTGGAGCTGTGGAGGAGCTGCAACCGTTAAGGAAAAAGCCAGCGCAAACAGCGAGTGCCGCGCCAGTGAGGATCATGCTAAGTTTTTTCATGTTGTATTATTGGATGGAAAAAAAATTCGATGGCCGCTCGTACAGGCGGACCGAAATGAGAACTACAAAAATAAGGAAATTCCGAGGCAGGATTTCGAAATGGTTAATTGGAACCCGATGAAAATGGAAAAAGATACGGAGTAAGTCGTTCAGAATCCCATTACTATCCGGTCCAATTTTCTTTCCGCCACTAAACGTTGGATTTGGAATTTTCATCAGTTCCGAAGTATAAACATCCGGTTCATCGTCGTAAAACCGCGCAAAAGCACTTTTGGAGAGCATCGTCCAATCGCTCCGGAATTCCGCTTCTGTTTCTGCCTCGCCGGGTTTTATTTCGATGACAAAAAACTGCAGATCCGATTGAAGGTCGAGCGGTTCATCTAAGCAGCCGTTGTGGGCCTTCGTAATATGCTCATACTGTTATACTCATTGAAACAGTGGAGGAATTAATTGGTTCTCTCCAGTTCCTCTTTCATTAGTGTGTTAACCAGTTCTGGATTCGCTTTGCCTTGCGTGGCTTTCATCGCCTGCCCGACAAAAAATCCGAAGAGTGCAGTTTTGCCGGCCTTGTATTGCCCAAGCTGCGTGGGATTTTTTTCGAGAATTTCCAGCACAGTCTTCCGCAAGGCATTAGTATCGGTTACTTGCGTGAGGCCGCGCCGTGAGACTATTTCGCGTGGCGATTCCGTGCTGCCGAGGAGATCGGGAAACAGGTCCTTCGCGATTTTATTCGAAATCGTTTTATCCGAAATGAGCGAAACAAGTTCCGAAAGGTGCTTCGGTTGGAGCCGCAGTTGAACGATATTCTCTTTTCGCTCGGACATTATTCGCATCACATCGCCCATGATGAAATTCGAGATGGACTTGACGCTCTCGTCCGATTTTGCCGATAGACTTTCCACTGCCGATTCGAAAAAATCGGCGACGGGCTTTTCGGCCGTCAAAACATCGGCATCGTATTGGGGAATTTTGTAATCGGTCACGAATCGATCGCGGCGAGCGCGTTGTAACTCTGGTAATTCGTTCCGCACTTCTTCGAGGTATTCATTCGATACCGTGACGGGAAGTAAATCCGGTTCCGGAAAATAACGGTAATCGTGCGCTTCTTCTTTGGTGCGCATCGGACGGGTTGTGCCTTTCGATTCATCGAACTGCATCGTCTGGTGCATGACCGTTCCGCCCGATTCGAGCATGCCGACCTGCCGCTCGATCTCCGCGGCGATGGCGCGTTGCACATTGCGGAAGCTATTCAAGTTTTTTACTTCGGTCTTTTGCCCAAATTTTTCTGCGCCTTTTAAGCGGACCGAAACGTTCGCGTCGCAGCGCAGCGATCCCTCCTCCATATTGCCATCGCAAATGCCGAGATAGGTGACGATGGATTTTATTGTCATGAGATACGCGTATGCTTCTTCGCCGGAGCGGATGTCTGGCTCGCTGACGATCTCGATCAGCGGCACTCCCGCACGATTCAAATCGACGAGCGTCTCTGCGCCAAAATCGTGGATCGATTTTCCCGAATCCTCTTCCATGTGAATCCTGGTAATCCCGATCCGCTTCAAACCATCATCCCCCTCCCGCTTGTGGGAGGGATTTGGGGAGGGTGTCTCGATATCGACAAATCCATCGTAGCAGATGGGCGTTTCGTACTGCGAAATCTGGAAGCCTTTCGGAAGATCGGGATAGAAATAATTCTTGCGAGCGAAAATCGAGCGCGGACGAATCTGGCAATGCGTCGCCAGTCCCATGCGCACGATAAAGCGCAGCAGATTTTCGTT
>DASYAJ010000308.1:0-1719 GCA_036501405.1 Kapaibacterium sp. (SeqCode) | reverse complement strand
AAGCATTTTCCCCCGGCGTTTACTTTCCACCATTCGACCGCAAGCTGCCGACCGATTATGTCGTCGGTTATTATCTTGCACCTTCGAAAGGCGATACGGATTATTATCCCTACCTTCGGCTTCGGAATTTTTTCGGAGGGTTCGTTTTCAATCATGTGCGAGTGGAACATAATTTAGCTTATGCTCCGAATGTCGATGATCGCGATGGCGAAACTTCGGTCGGAGAGATTAGTTTTCAAACGCCGTATGTCGATAGTGCGGTGAAGATTATTTATCGGGATGTGGATTTCTTTCAGCAGAATTTGATCAACCAATCGGCGATTCGCGAGGGGGTGGCCGGCTGGGCGACGCGGAACTATCTCAACGCTGAAACGACCTCTCAACAAGCCGTGAATTTAGGCCAAGCATTGATCGAAACGGGAGATTGGCATAACGCTTTCCTAAATTATGACAAGCTGGCCAATGTGAAACCAATCCAAATTGTGCAGGCGGCGAACCGATATTTGCGGAACTTCAATTGGGTTATCGTTGGCGATACGACGGGGATCGATAAGCAATTGCTGCTATCGCGGTGAACGAGGTTTTGTGGGAACAAAAAAGGCTGCCCGAAGGCAGCCCATAAAATGGATGCTTGAAATGCTTAATGCTTCGATTTTCCAGAGTGCATTGGCGGCGGGGGTGGCGGCGGAACACCCTGACCCGGCGGCGGCGGAATCATTCCTGGCGGCGGTGGCATCCCTGGCGCAGTTCCCGGAGCCATGGGCGGCATCGGTGCCGGAACCTGATTGGAAATCGGCGGAATGGTTTTTAAGTAGAGATAGATGCTTGCAAGATCTGCATCGGTGAGATTTTTCAGATCGTTCCATGGCATGGGCGGGAGAATGGCTCTGCCAGTGCCTTTATCCTTGCCGGTGCGCATGGTATTGGTAAACTGGTCCTGCGTCCAAGCTCCAATTCCCGTTGCGGAATCCGGCGTGAGATTCGCGGCAAAGCTGACACCCCATGGACCACTCCAAGCGGTCATGGTCATGCTGCCTGCCGCCATCCAGGGCGGCATGAGGAGAGCCGGAGCGGGAATAGGCATTGTGGCAGGGTGGCCCGAAAGGAGCTTCGTCATATCCGGTCCGGGGCCTTGCCCTGTCATGGTCCACGGTGTATGGCAATCGTTGCAGCCAATGGTATTGACGAGGTACTTGCCATGCTCGGCCGTAGCGGCACTGGCTGTCGTATTCGAGGAATCGGAGGAAACTTGCATCTCGGATTTCGAGGTACAGCCCGCTGCGAACGCAACGAGCGCAATCGCGGAAATGCCCTTCGCAAGTTTGGAACCGAATCGTTTTGAATGAAATGATGATCGTCGTTTTTCAATCATAGTTCGTAATAAAATAGTGAGTGGAAACAAAAACCTTTCGTCGTGGACTGCAAATATACTACTTTTTAGAGACCCGTCCGCGAAAATGGCACTAAGGGCCGGCCGCTCCGATTTTCTTCGTAAATTGCGAGTAATCCAATTTCCGTTAAACTCATTTCCGTAATGATTATTGCAGAGGTAATCCTCGTTTTAGTTCTGGTACTGTTGAATGGGTTTTTCGTCGCTTCAGAATATGCGGCGGTAAAACTCCGACTGGGCCAGATCGACGAGTTGATCCGAAAAAACGATCCACGAGCGCTTGCAGCGAAGCGCATTCGCGAGAACATCGATCCGTTCCTTGCCGCGAC
>DASYAJ010000307.1:0-1855 GCA_036501405.1 Kapaibacterium sp. (SeqCode) | reverse complement strand
CGGAGTAAAAAGGTCGATCGCAATATCGGCCAGCCAAACGAATGGATTGCTATTATCATCGCCCGCTGGCGTAGTACCGATCACCGGATCCGAAATTGGATCGATTCCCGTCGAAAATGAGAACGAAGATTTTCTTAGACTATAATGGTTCAAATGATTAACGCTGCCGCAGGAAGCAATTCCAATGGCAACAAAAACTAAAATAATCTTTCGCATAACATTCGAAACGAATGCATTTATTGTTCCGAGCCAAATTTACGCCACCGCTTCTTCCGACGGCTGCGGGGCGTGCTTGTGCATTTCGCCGAGCTGCATACGGACGAAACCAGTCACTTTTAGACCGCCCGCCTCTTTCAGGAGATCGGTCACTGTCTTCGCAGCGTCTTTGATAAAACTCTGCTCGATCAGGCAGAAGTCCTGATAATATTTTTCCAGCTTGCCTTTGGCGATGCGGTCGATGAATTCTTCCTTCTTGCCTTCGTTGCGCGCTTGCGTCCGATAAATTTCGAGTTCCTTTTCGATCTGCTCCGGTGAGACTTGGGAACGATCCATCGCGACAGGATTCATCGCGGCGATCTGCATGGCAATGTCCCGGCCAAGCGTCGTATTTTCCGTTCCACCCGAAATGGCAACGAGCACGCCGAGCTTCGCGCCAGGATGAATATAGCTCGTCACAAATCCATTCGGTTCCGAAAGCATTTCGAATCGGCGGGCTTCGAGCTTCTCGCCGAGTCGTCCGGTCTGCGCGCCGACTTCTTCCGAAATCGATGCGCCGCTCGAAAGGCGAGCCAACAAAAATTCCTCGTGGGAATTCGGATTCGCAGCCAGCGCGGCGTCCGCAATTTCCTGCGCGAACTGCATGAACGATTCGTTCCGGGCCACGAAATCGGTCTCGGAGTTCACTTCGGCGATAACGCCACGCGTTTTATCGTCGCCAACGCTGGCCACGACGACGCCCTCCTTCGCCTCGCGGTCGGACCGCTTGGCGGCCGAAGCCGCGCCCTTTTTGCGAAGGACTTCAATCGCTTTTTGCTCGTCGCCGCCGGCCTCATCGAGGGCCTTTTTGCAATCGGCCATTCCGGCGCCGGTTTTTTCGCGGAGTTTTTTGACTAATTCTGCTGATACTGCCACTGTTTTTCTTGATCTATGAGAGTGTTAAAATTCGCGCATACGCAACGTTTTGGATTGGAATTGGTTTCCCAAGCGAGCAAATTAAGAACTTTATGAAACTTGCACCCCAAACGCATCTGTTTTTCATAATTCCTCCGTCTCCAAGAAAAGGTGCCTTTTGCGCGGGGGGAAAACGCTGTTCATGAATAACCGCTTTTTTGAGCCGTTTTCGCCATTTGTTGAAACAAGTATTCATAATTCTCGACCTTAGGTTTGTCGATAAGCAAAGGTGCCCATCACAATACCATACAAATATAAGCACTCGAAAAGCAAAAGTCAAGTGCTTTCCGAAAAAATTTGAATTTTTCGCGGAGGGGCGTGCTGCTCAAACCCTTCCCCACATCCAATATACACACCGGGAAGAGAAAAAACCGTAGCAAAATCCGCGCACCCGCCGCATCTTCCAAATCGGCCTGCATTCCTTTACGGGGCGGAGGGATCAATTCATTCACAACCGTTTATAAGTTCCGAAGCCGTAACTTTTAATACCTTGGCCATCTTCACAACATTATCTAAGCTCACGGTAGCTCTGCCATGTTCTAACATACTTATGAAATCGGATGTGACTTTACTCTTTCGCGCAAGCTGTTCCTGAGTTAATCCCCGCGCATTTCGGAGGGCTCCAAAGCCTTCTTGGCGGAAGTGTCGATGGGTTTTTTGGTGGTTTGGGCGGTGGTTTATTTGG
>DASYAJ010000306.1:0-7107 GCA_036501405.1 Kapaibacterium sp. (SeqCode) | reverse complement strand
TGCCATTGCCGAGAATCGTCATTCGTTCCAAGTCGTGATTCGTAGCAATAAGAGGTCGGTCTCCTAAGGTATCGCCGGTCGTCGCAAACCGAATGGCCGTTCCAAAAGCATGGGTAGTAGAGACGGAACTGAAATTCGTGATGATGATATCGCCGTCCTGGTGGTCGTGCAGAATGAGGTCATCGCCTCTCGAAAGTGAGGAGAGAGCCAAATCGGTAAGTCCACCTCCGGGTCTGGCAAGCCCAAGGAATCCATAATCGGTAGTCGTATCGGCGACACCTTCGGAAAGCCGCATGATTGCCCGAAGCGATATTCCACCAGTATCGTGCAGGTGCAGCATGTTCTGCGGCATCATCGGTGGTGAGGATTGCGTTCCGATTCCCACCGGTGGGAACTGGGGCCACATTTGAGAGCCCGGAGAGTTCCCGCCGCCTTGAGCGTGAAGGGCGGTTGTGAAAAGAAGAAGTCCAAAACAAACGATGAAAGTTTTCATGGTAAAGATTGAAATGTACAGTGAAATAATCTCCCAAAACAGATTTTGTTACACCCCCTCGAAAAAAACTTTCATGAGGGCGGTACAAATATACGACAAAATCTCTACAGAGGTTGTAAAATCGTTTTTTATTTCATAAAATTGCAGTGTGGACATCAAAGAAGTGGTCGCTGCAAACATTAAAACTCTCCGCGTGAAGCGTGGGCTTACTCAAGAAGCCTTAGCTTTCGACGCAGATGTCGCACGATCATACATTGGCTATATTGAGCGCGCGGAAAAAACATTATCGATTGTGACTCTCGAAAAAATCGCAAAAGCACTTGGGGTGAAAGCGAGCCAGCTTTTGGAGGGGGAGTAAAATAAAAGATCCGTTGAAGTAAAACTACTTTTCTAAAAGTCAACGTCATATTTCAAAGAAAATAGGTTTCCAAACGCAATGTAAAAATAAAAGATATTTTTAAAAATATTTTGAAACATTGTTTATTTTTTTGCGTAGAGAGAGAGCGCAAAATAAATTTTCAGTTCTTTGAGGTTTATTTTTTTCCTTCCCTATGTCCTTAAAAATAGCATCAAAAACAAAGCATTTTCATTCGTTTCATGAAAAGAATGGGATGATTCATGAAAACGCATCCAACACACACTATAAAAAAGAGTCGGCGAAAGGCGTAAATTTTTACGCAATGCCTATTCAAGAGGATTCTTTCGGCGGCGGGGTTGTTTTGACCGACCACTTTTCACGGATTCATGGCATTACTCGAAGTTAAAAATCTCAAGACGTATTTTTTCACGGACGACGGCGTCGCGAAGTCGGTGGACGGTGTAAGTTACACGGTTGACCGGCGGGAAACGCTGGGAGTCGTCGGTGAGTCGGGCTGCGGTAAATCGGTGACGGCGCTTTCAATTATGCGGCTGATTCCGGATCCTCCGGGCAAGACGGTCGGCGGGGAAGTGATTTTCGATGGGGTCGATCTTCTGAAACTTCCGGAAGAAGAGATGCGGAAAATTCGCGGGAACAAAATCTCGATGATTTTTCAGGAGCCGATGACGTCGCTGAATCCGGTCTTCACGATTGGGAACCAGATCGAGGAATCGATTTTGCTTCACCAAAAATCGACAAAGGAAGAAGCGAAGCAAAAGGCAATCGAGATGCTGCGGTTAGTCGGGATTCCTGCTCCGGAGCAGCGTTATGGCGAGTATCCGCATCAGCTTTCGGGCGGGATGCGGCAGCGAGTGATGATCGCGATTGCGCTCTCCTGCAATCCCGTGATTCTGATTGCGGATGAGCCGACAACGGCGCTGGATGTGACGGTGCAGGCGCAGATTCTGGAACTGATTAATTCGCTGCAAGAGGAACTCGGCATGGGCGTGATCCTCATTACACATGATCTTGGTGTGATCGCGGAAACGGCGGATAATGTGGCCGTGATGTATGCCTCGCATATCGTGGAATATTCGAATGTCGATGAGATTTTCCATAATCCGATTCATCCTTATACGGTGGGGCTTTTGGGATCGATTCCTAAGCTGCATGTGGAGTCGGATCGGTTGATGACGATCGAGGGAACCGTTCCAGCGCCGACGAACTTCCCCATCGGCTGTAATTTCAATACTCGCTGCGCCTGGGCTACCGAAATCTGTTATAAGAACGAGCCGGCGCTCCTTGAACATGAACCGGGACATTTCTCGGCATGTCATCATTGGGATAAGGTGAAAGTAGAACGTCCGGCGGAATTGGTGGAGGCGTAAAATCGATGGTTGAAAATACGATTGAGCCGATTTCCATTTTTCTGTCTCAATCGGAATTCGAAGGAATGACCTTCAAGGGCGAAACAGCGATTAATCTGGACCTGACAGGCCGCAAATTTATCGATTGCATTTTCGAACGGTGTCAATTCAGTTCTATAAAAATGGACGGCGCGGTGATTCAGGCAAGTTTCAAGGGTTGCAAAATTGAAGGAATTAATTTTTTTACCGCAAAAAAGACTCTGCTTTCGGTCACTTTCGATTCCTGTCTTATTCGTCATTCATCCTTTGCGGAGTTAAAACTTCCGAAAATAAAATTCTCCAATAGCAAGCTTCAGAATGTGGATTTTTCGGATGCCGATCTTTCTTCTGCCGATTTTTCCGATTCCACATTCGAGGAATGTGTTTTTCGCAATACCAATCTCTCGAAAGCGGATTTCCGAACGGCATCTGGTTACTATATCGATCCTATTCAAAATAAAATTCGAGGAACGAAGTTTTCTTATCCGGAAGTACTGAATCTGTTGGCGGGCTTCGATATTGTAATAGAATAGAACTTATCCGAACGCAAAATTGAGGAGCCGATAAACCAGCTTCGCCGCTAAATAGGAAGGGTGTGGAATTTTTGGATCTGGTGCGAGTTCCACGACATCGAATCCGACGATCTTCTTTCCTGCTTTATTCAGTTCCCTAAAGATTTGCATTGTTTCATTCCAAAGGAATCCATCAGGTTCCGGTGTGCCGGTCGAAGGCATGATCGCGGGATCGAAATAATCGACATCGAACGTCACATAAATTTCTTTGGTCGGCAGTGCCTTTGCAATCGTATTTTGCCAGTCTTTCCCATGCTCCCCTTTTCGGATGCGCGTCGCGTAAAAGGTTTGAATGCCTAATTTCTTAATGTATTCATACTCTGCTTTTTCCTGCGCTCGAATGCCCACTTGCACCACACGCTTCATCGGGAACCCTTCATCGGCCACACGGGCCATGAAACAAGCGTGACTATATGGCGTGCCGGAATATTCCATGCGCAGATCGGAGTGGGCATCGAAATGGAGCACCGACATCTTCGGGTAATGCTCGAAATGCGCCATGATGGGAGCCGTCGAAATGGTATGCTCACCTCCTAAGGTGACAACAAACTTCCCATTCTCGATCTGCTGCGAAACAGCTTTTTGAAGATGGCCGAGCATTGCCTTGCCGCTTTTCTTTCCAAAATTTAGCGGTGGAAGTGTCACAATGCCCGTATCGAAACAGAGTTCGCGAAAAAATTCATCGTCCAAAAATTCCACATATTGCGAAGATTTAATAATAGCCTTCGGTCCTTTTGCGGTGCCCCCGCCGTAGCTCACTGTTTTTTCATAGGGCGCGGAAAGAATGACGATCTTGCTCGAATCGTAGGAAGAAGCTTCCTGCGGCAAAGCTAAGAAATTTTGAGATGTTGGCAATATTTTCATCTGAAATAAAAAATCCTGAAAATCCTTTTATCCTGTAAATCCTGTTCAAACAATCGTATCGTGCAGCCAGTGTTTATCGTCTTTGCTTGGAAAATCGGTGGTGAAGTGCAAGCCACGGCTTTCTTTTCTACGGAGGGCAGAACGAACGATGAGCAACGCGACTTCCGCAATGTTGCGGAGTTCCAAAAGCGGCACGGTCACTTTTGTGCGGCGGTAATAATCTTCAATTTCGTTCCGAATGAGTTTCAACCGGCGATGCGCTCGTTCGAGACGGTAATTGCTGCGAACAATTCCCGCATAGTCCCACATCAGTTCCTGCACTTCACGCCGGTCGTGAGAAATATAAATCCATTCCTCGGCATTTTCAGTGCCAGAATCGTCCCACTCCAGCAGCCGCACAGCCTTATTGATCGTCGCAGCGTTTTTCAATAAGTGTTCAGCAGCGCGGCGCGACCAGACAAGCGATTCAAGCAGTGAATTGCTCGCCAAGCGGTTCGCGCCATGCACGCCCGTCATCGAAGCTTCGCCGGAAGTATAGAGCCGGTCGATATTCGTCGTCCCTTCGAGCGAAGCGACAATACCGCCGCAGCTGTAATGCGCCGCCGGTACGACGGGAATCGGTTCCTTCGTAATATCGATTCCAAGCTCTTTACAACGTTTGTAAATACTCGGGAACTCATGCCGAATTGCTCGGGCCGAAAGATGCGAGACATCGAGGTAGACGTAGTCATCTCCACGGCGCTTTAGCTCGGCATCGATAGCGCGAGCAACGATATCTCGCGGAGCAAGTTCCATTCGCTTCGGGTCGTAGCTTTTCATAAACCGTTCCCGTTTGCGGTTCAGAAGAATTCCACCCGCGCCACGCACCGCTTCCGAAATCAGGAACGAATTTGCTTCCGGCGCATAGAGGGTCGTTGGATGGAACTGAATAAATTCCATGTTACCGATCTTCGCTCCCGCACGGTGGGCCATCGCAACGCCATCCGCTGTAGCGATAAGTGGGTTTGTCGTATGCAGATAGACCTGCCCCGCGCCACCGGTGGCAATCATCGTAGCAACATTTGCACGACAAATGGAAACGCGGCCTGTTGCTTCATCTAAAATATAAGCGCCATAGCAAGAAAGAGATTTGTGACTGGAATCTTTCCTGATTCGAGGAGAGACTTTTTGATGGTCCGTCAGCAGTTCAACGGCGAAATGGTTCTCGATAATCGTGATTCTCGGATTTTCCTGCACGGCGTGGAGGAGCGCGCGTTCGAGTTCCCGACCGGTGAAGTCCTTTGCATGAACAATTCTATTTGCGGAGTGGCCGCCTTCGCGGCCCAGATGCAGTTGGCCGCCGCGCGTTGTCGTGAACCGTGCGCCCAGCGAAATCAGGTCTTTTACCCGTTCCGGACCTTCTTCGACAAGCACACGCACCGCGTCCTCATGGCAAAGGCCCGCACCCGCGATGAGCGTGTCCTCCAGATGCGCTTCGAGCGAATCTGTTTGATGCTCCACACTGGCGATTCCGCCCTGCGCGTAGTTCGTGTTCGATTCCGAGCGTTCTTTTTTTGTGACAATCAAGACACGCAAGCAGGAACGTTCCGCGACGGTGAGCGCGAAAAAAAGACCGGCAGAACCGGAGCCGAGAACAAGTACGTCAGTTTCCGTATGCGAAATGCTTTTAGAAAATCCCTAACACAAAAAAAAGAAAAGCCCTTCCGGGGAAGGGCTTTATTCTTATCGAGAAAAAAGATCTTCGAAAGAGAAGGTTAAATATTGACAACGAGATGCACGCTGGCACCAGTCGAAAGCGCAATGACGGACGAGCCATTGCCTGTGGTCGTCGATCCTTCTACGGTTTCCGAAGCGCTTTTAGACGTGAATCCAAGCGAGGCCTCACCGCCAAGAGCTAATCCATTGGTAAAATACCAATCGAAGCCAGCCATAGCAGCAACGCCAAACGTGGAGGTACTATGCTTCTGGTCGGAGGTTCCGGTTTCGCCATCGTCGTAGGAATCGCTGCCAAAACTAATGATCGCACCGACATACGGCGAAGTGGAATAAAGATGACGGAAATGCATCTGCGCGCCGACTCCAATGCCAAATTTCGTTTCGCTGGGTTTCGCGCTCGACGCACTGTATGGTCCGAAGCCCGTATCGATGCCGCTCGTGGAGTTGAGGCCGAGCAACGCGAAGAGATCCGTACCATCGGAAATAAAGTATCGTGCTCCCACGGCACTATTGAGCGGGCCAACCATGAGGCCGCTAAAATTGAAGGTTCCCAATCCCCCCAATTCGAACATCAAGGCCGCGCTACCGGCTGTGGTGATGGGCATGGGATAATCCTTCCCGCCGGTATCTTGTGCGAAGGCCGTAGGGGTAGTCCCTAAGATAAAAATGAATGCCAATGCAATTGCTGCGATCTTTTGGTAAGAGCGACTCATGTGTTTTCTCCTAATGGTAAGTGAATTGCGCGATTCTTCTCGCACGGTTCTAAAAATTCCGCACAAGAATATTCTTTTGCATTGAAGTGTCAAAAGAACGGTACAAATATAGCCAAAACACTTCCCAAAGTCAAGCGGAATTGCTCCAATATTGCCAAATTGTTAATAAGAGTTGCGATTTGTTGAAAAAACAAGGCAATTCTTAGGCTTCCATAATTCGAAAACCTTTCGGAGTGGATTCCAATCGGGCAAAATCGCTGGCGGGATCGTGTTCGAAAAAGAGCTTCCAGCCGCTTTCGTAAGCTTCTGGAAGTAAGTTCCGCTTTTCTTCGAGCGTGGTCAGCGGGAAGTTATCGTAGCCCATGATCCAGGGAAGATTAACGTGGGCTTTGGTCGGAAAAAGATCGGCGCAGAAAAAGACGGAGTTCGTTCCATCCGAGATAAGCGGGAGTTGCTGCGCTCTTGTATGTCCGTTAAAAATGCGAAGTGAAACGCCTGGGAACAGTTCACCGGCTCCATCGACTTCTTCGAACAGACCGTTAGCGGAAATCGCGTCCCAATCGTGCTTCAAATAACTCGCGCGGTCTTTTTCTGTGGGATTCCGCGCCCAGGCCAGATTCTCCTTTTGCACAAAGACCTTCGCATTGGGAAACGTTGGAACGAACTCGCCGCTTGCCATTTGTGTAACCATTCCGCCGCAATGATCGAAATGCAGGTGGGTTTGAATCACATGTGTAATGTCTTCCGGTTTCAGTCCTTTTTCAGCAAGGGAACCGAGGAGCGTCCATTTTGAATGATCGAGCTTGTAAATCGATTGCGTTTTCTGATCGTACTTCTCACCCATTCCCGTATCCACGAGAATGTTCATTCCGTTTCCCTGAATGAGCAGCGCTCGGAGCGCCATATCGATGCGGTTTTGCTCGTCAGCAGGATTCGTCCGGTTCCACAAGTTTTTGGGAACCACGCCGAACATCGCGCCGCCATC
>DASYAJ010000305.1:0-2569 GCA_036501405.1 Kapaibacterium sp. (SeqCode) | reverse complement strand
TGGGGCCGTGACTTCGTGGCCTTCGCGCTTGGATTCGATTAATTCTTCGATGCGTTGCCGATGCGTATCGTGATATTTCGAGAAATCGAGATCGTCCTCCGTCCAATTTTCGATCAACGTTTTGGCCAGTTGCAATTGCTTGGTAATGTTTTTCGGGGCTTTGATTTTCGCGGCCATGGTGGAGGCCGGGCGGATTTCGGCTTCAAAATTCAGCATGGCCATGTGAAGAACGCCCTCCAGAGGCCTCACCAGCGCGAGTTGATCTTTACCCGACATCACCAGCTGACCCACGCCATAACGCTCCTCATCTTCCATTGCCCTCGCAATCACGGCATACGGTTCCTGCGAGGCGGTTTCGGACGGCAGCAAATAGTACATTCGTCCATCAAAATAAAGCGGATCAATGGTTTCCGGACTGATGAACGCGTCAATTTTCAAAGCGCGATCGCTTTCCGTCCTCAACGCTTCCAGTTCGTCAGCCTCCACTTCGATATACTTCCCTTTTTTATATTCGTATCCAGAAATAATCTCATCATTGGAAACTTCCCCGTGAATCGGGCAGACTTTCTTGTAATGAATCCGGCTATGACATTTGGCGTGCAATTGATGAAAGTGAATATCGCTGGCCTGTCGATCGAGCGCATTGAACGCATCAATCGGAAACGATACGAGGCCGAATGTCATCAACCCCTTCCAGCTGGGATGGCTTGTTTTTGCTTTATGGGCGGTTCTTTTGGCGGTCGGCATGACAGTATTCCGAAAATGAAAAATCGCAAATAATCAGGATAATGATGCCAATTTTTTCATGGGACGAGTCAATCCCTGACGAAGCGACTGAATTCCTTCCCAGGGATCGCGTTTCAAAGAATCCAGCCGCTTGCCGAGATTTCGAATCGTGAACTGGTCCGAAGTCAGCCGATCGGTCAGTTCTTCCCATGTCACGGGAACGGAGACCGTGGCTTCCGGCCGCGATCGCGGCGAATAGGGAGCGACCGCGGTGGCGCCGCGGCCATTTCGCAGATAATCAATGAAGATTTTGCCGGTCCGAGAGGCTTTCGACATATTTGCCGTATATCGGCCGGGGTCGGCTTCCACAATGAGATCGGCGACGCTCTTGCAAAACGCCTTGGCGGCATCCCACTCGACTTGACGATTGATGGGGACCACGAGGTGAAGTCCTTTGCCGCCCGTGGTTTTCACGAAACTTTTCAGTCCCAGATCTTCGAGGAAGTCGCGCACCTGGCGAGCGCTTTCGATCACTCGTTTCCAGGGAACGTCCGGGGCGGGATCGAGATCGAAGATCAATCGGTCCGGCTCATCCAGCTTGTCCGCGCGCGAACCCCACGCATGAACTTCCAGAGCGCCGATCTGGGCCAACGAGATCAAACCGGCAACGTCATCCACCATCACATAATGTTCGGTTTTTGTCTTTTCACGAATGGGAATGAGATGAAATGCCTCCGGGGTGCCGACTGCGGGATGTTTTTGAAAAAAACATTCCTTGGCGCGTCCTTCCGGGCAACGCACCAACACCAGCGGCCGGTTGGCGATGTGGGGAAGAATCCACTTTTCGATCGATCGATAATAATTCGCCAGTTCGAGTTTGGTTATTTCTTCTTCTGGATATAATAATTTATTCGGACTGGTCAGCCTCACACCCGCCAATTCCTGTTTGTCCGGATCATAATTCTCTGGTTTCGATTTTGAAGTCGAAATGTTGCGATGCCGTGAATATTTGGGATTCGCGCGATGCGAAATTGAAGTTTTATGTTCTTGAATTGTTTCCTTCTCCATGATGTCGGTTAAAGGCACAGGCCTGTCGCGGTTCACATCTTCGGCCGGTTTATCCTCTCGCAACCCCTGAAAAGAGGAATGGCGAAGAATGCCCTCTCGCGTCTGGCTGCCGTAGGCAATTTGCGCCACGAGCTTGGGACTCACCCAGTGTGTTCCGTATGATCCCTTCTTTCGATCGTCGAACGGTGAAATTCCCTGCCGCATTTTTTGCAGTCGTTTTCCCAGATGCTGAAGCACGGGGCCATCGAATCCGGTTCCCACTTTGCCCGCGTACTTCAACTTTTTTTTCGCATCGTGATAACCGACGAGCAGCGCGCCGAAGCCGGTTCGAGAACCGGCGGGATCAGTATAACCGCCGATCACGAATTCCCCATTTTGAACGCATTTTAATTTGAGCCAGTCGTAACCGCGGCCCGCCACATACGGCCGATCGAGCCGCTTGGAAATGATGCCTTCCAGCCCCAATTCCCGCGCGCTCTTGAGAAACGATTCGCCGTCTTCCTGGAAATGTTCGGAGAAATGGAGATAGGGCGAGATTCCTTCGGAGTCAAATAACGCCTTCAATAATTCCTTGCGTTCGCGCAGGCCTTGATGCCGCAAATCTTCTCCATTCAGAAAGAGTAAATCGAAAATATAATAGTGAAATACGTTATTGTGGCCGGCGCTCAGGGCATTTTGAAGTTCTTGAAAATCGCTGACGCCATCGGGTCGAAGGACGACGACTTCGCCATCGAAAATCGCTTGCCGCACCGGTAACGTTTTCACCGCCTTCTCA
>DASYAJ010000304.1:0-2923 GCA_036501405.1 Kapaibacterium sp. (SeqCode) | reverse complement strand
AACAACGCATTCGGTTCCAATTCCACTATCGGCGTTACTGTATCCGGCTCCGATAAAGGAATAGGAACCGAATGCGTTGTTTAACAATCCCCCGGCAACAACAGCGTTATTACCATCGACCTCGTTATTTTGCCCGCCACCAATAGCAGAATATGCTCCGTCCGCATAGTTCATGACACCACCCGCAATGACGGCTGCTGTATCGACTGTTTGATTTTCAAACCCTCCTGATATGGTCGAGTAGGGAGCATCGTCCGTTACATTTCCATATCCGCCTCCAATGGTAGAAAGTCGAGCATATTCAACAAAGTTCGAATATCCGCCCCCGATTGTGGACGCGACGCCACCTAGATAAATTATATTGAGAGCACCTCCTAAAACAGAACCTAAAGTATCTAAAGCCCTATTAATGAATCCAGCTCCAATGGTCGTCCATGGAGCTGCAGCCATATTCGAAAGCCAGGAACCCAAAAGACTGCTAAACATTGGGGATAGCCTCGCAGACATCCTTGAATCGGAAGATGAAAAATCCTCACTCAAGAACGGACCGCCAAGGGCGGGCCCACCCCCGCCACCGACAAACGCATATTTTGCACCCGTGTAATTAAATCCGCCGCCACTAATTGTCGAATGGTCGGCAGTTGAATCGACAAGGTTCGAATCGCCGCCGCTGATATTCGAATGGTCGGCGAATGAATCGATGACGTTTCCAGAACCGCCCGCAATGAGGGAGAACGAATCGAGCACCGTATTTGGCGCTACCAGCGATCCACCCGAAAGCACGGCCGCGCCGCTCAGATTCGAGCCGAGCAGGTTTCCGCTCGAACCGCCGAAAAGATTAGGGGAAGTTTTTCCGAGATAATAACCCATGACGCGCTTATTCGTTCCGGTTGCGGCGACGGTATCGAAGAGATGAATTTCGAAGCCTTCGCTATCCAATGTACCAATGAAATTCGTAGGAGGAGTAGTTCCACGGTTTCCGGCGGTCAACCAAGCTCCACCTGCACCACTATTAATTCCCGGTCCCCATGAAAGATTACCTATACCATCGTTCGTCAGCACCTGTCCCGTGGCAGTTGCCTGAAATCCGGGCAACACATAATGAGTCGGAATTCCACTGGTTCCCACGGGTTCCTCGAAAGATGAATAGACGGTCGTCGAGTTTGGAACGAAAATTCGCAACTGCCGCGCCGTGGCATCGTTACTGCCAATTTCGAGATCGACATTGCCAAAATAGGCAACGTTGGTTGCCGAGATTACGGTTGCGGCAGGATTGGTGCTCCGACCGTTAAATCCAAAACTATTGGTCGTGAGTTGCAGGCTATATCCCCCAGGGATTGCAGAGAAAGCAGTATCGACATTGAAATAACCTCCACCGATGGTACTAAAATCGCCCTCGGCAAGATTACTGTAACCACCACCAATCGTCATCGCGCTGCCTCCGGTCGTGTTGTTAGACAGTCCGCCGCTAATGGTAGAATACTTCCCAAAGGCTTTGTTCGTTGAGCCACCTCCGACTGTCGCAACGGTATCGGCATCGTTCAGCGAGCCTCCGCCGATCGATCCGGCATAACTGGCTTTGTTGGATATTCCACCGCCCACGAATGCTAAGTACCCTGCGGAATCGTAAGCGCCGCCAGCAACGGCTCCTTCCTCGGCGGCATAATTCGGTCCGCCACCTCCTACAAAACCGCCGTTGACCGCCGTGTTGCCCGCGCCGCCGCTTACGGTAGAAAATTCACCGGACACGGCGTTCGGCAGCGTGGACCATCCACCGCCCGCGATTACATTGCCGCCCTGATAGCTGGACGAAATCGTATTGCCATTGTAACCGCCGAGGATGTTCGGACTTTTCTCCATCGGGATATACATCATCACTCTTTTAATTTCCATTACCCGTATAGCCGCTGTCGTTGACATGGATTTCGATTGCAGAAGAATCGGTCGAACCGAGAAATTCCGTTGCAGGCGAAGCAATATAATTCCCACCTTCGAGCCATGGATCCCCGACGGCCATGGTCTTCGCGTCCGGTCCGTTTCCAGTTCCCGAAAGCAGGAGACTGGATGACGTAGGAATCCATGTCGCGTTTAGTCCCGGGCCGCTTACGATGTTTACATTCGTTCCCCTGCCCGTGATGGGCTGTCCATCTACCGAGATGGAAGAAACGTAGTTCACATTCAGCTTTTGAGCGGTGATGGAACTATCTGCTACATTCAGCGCAAAGGGCGAGGCCGAGAGCTGCGAGAGTGGGCGCAGTTCCGGCGCGCCATCGATCGAGATGCCGAGCCAGAGCGGACGGTCCATCGCTTGCGCGTCCGGCAATGGGTTCCCAGAAGAGCCGAGCATCATGTTGAAGACGCCGCTCGAATCGAGGAGGGGTGTTCGTCGTCGCTTGCCAGAGCTTTTGGGTTCCCGAAGCATCGGAGTAAAGTGTCAGCGCGATGGAATGATTCCCTCTCGCCGCGCCGTGGATCATTCCCTGATAGGATATCGTGCGCGGCGATTGAGCGTGAAGGGATTGAACCAAAAATACGAATAATGCGAAAAATACGGATTTCCTCATAATGATTAGGGTGAGAGACCAAAGCCTCTCATTACAAATATACGAAAAAAATGACAGCTATAGGTAAAGATATATGGATAAATCTATAGTAGACGTTAATTTTGATCGTGAATCTTGATGAGATCGTCGGAGATAATATCCGTGGCTATCGCAAAAAAATAAATTTAACGCAAGAAGCCCTTGCGGGACGTTCGAGTCTTAGTTCAAATTTCGTCGCTTGTCTCGAACGTGCCGAAGATACCGTTAGCATCCGAAGATTAGCTCTCATCGCCAAAGCCCTTAAAATCGATCCTCATCTTCTTCTGATACCGGAAAGCTACAAAGATGAGAAAAAATAAAAAATCTTTGAAAATATTGAA
>DASYAJ010000303.1:0-8130 GCA_036501405.1 Kapaibacterium sp. (SeqCode) | reverse complement strand
GAGTTGCATCTGTGTATTTATTGCCGACTTCCGATGCTCGTGCTTGACGAGCTCGCTCTGTATAAAATCAACCGTTGCACCATGAAAGTAAACTTGGGGATAGTGCTTTAGAAATTGGTCATCCAGCCATGTAACATCCCTTATGTCAACGAACCCAGGATGATCAATCTCATTGAATAAACGCTCGTGCCCTTGCCCACTAATATCGCCAACAAGAATGACAAGTACTCGTGTAGTCGGAAGTTTTTTATAGACCGTGCGAAGCAACGACGAGTTGCTAAAGCACATGTCAATCTGGTCAGCAATCTCAATACTCAAGTGCTCGGCAGCTTTTGGGAGCATTGCGTTAACCTTTTTCCTGAGATTTGTGACGTCGCCAACGGTTTTACCTCTTATGTCACCTCTTTTAACGACTACCGCGACAATGTCACTTCCCAGCGAATCCTTTTTCACAATCACGAGGTCTCTTCCCAGCTCATCGGGGCCGTGTGTTTTAACAATAAGATAATGTGGCTCCATTTTGCTAAAAAGAGCCATAAGAAGGTCATGTATCTCCGTCTCAGGAATATCCCTCAGCAATTGCAAGCGGTCATTCATCGGTATTTCTGCGGCCAATAGCTCAAGGTCTCGCGTGTAGTCATGTGTCATTGAAGTCGTCCTTATTTTAATATGGAACATGGATTACTTAGATAATGCTTCCGTCCAATGTGTCAATATCACTAATTCCCCATGTTCTTCTTACAATTCGAAACTCAAAACAAGCCCTCGACGCTGCTCCCTCCCCGGAATGTATTTCACAGCGGCGCCTAGCCTTCATTCAATATATCCAAATATTGCGTATAGACATAGCTCCGGTTCCGTTGCTTGCCGGTGGTTTCGCGGATGAGTTTTAGTTCCTGCAGCTTCTTCAGCGCCGCAATCGCGGTGGGAACCGAAAGTGACAGCCGCGCCGATACTTTCGATGACGAAACCGCGACCTCGTGCTTCAGCAAGTCATGCACGCGAACGAGCGTGCCGGCATGGCGTCCTTCCCGTTCGAGCCGGGAACGATCTGTGTCGAATACCGTGAGCAGCCGATGCGCGGTCTGCGATGCGCCCTCGGCCACCTCCGCAACACCGCGCAAAAAGAATGCCGTCCACGATTCCCAGTCGCCTTCGGTCCGCACGCGCTGCAGCAGGTCGTAATAAGTCTGCCGGTGCGTTTTGAAATAAAGGCTGAGATAGAGCAATGGCTCATCGAGAACTTTCTCTGCCGAAAAAATCAGCGAGACCAGAAGCCGCCCAATTCGGCCGTTCCCATCCGAGAAAGGATGGATCGTTTCGAATTGCACATGACTGAGCGCCGCTTTGATGAGCGTCGGCGTCTTGATCGGATCGTCGTTCAGGAACCGTTCCAAATCTCGCATCAGGCGTGAAATTTCCAGATGCGGCGGAGGAACGAATCTTGCCGCCTCCGGCCGGGCACCGCCCAGCCAAACGGGATGGCGCCGGAATTCCCCCGGAGATTTATTACTGCCACGCCCGCTTCGCAGCAGCACTCCGTACATGCCGCGAATCAGCCGGCCGCTAATCGGCAGCCCCCGTCGAAGCCCCTTCAGTCCGTATTCCAATGCCGCAACGTAGCACGAAACTTCGGTCACATCGTCGATGGGAACTCCGGGAACCGCTTCGTTCTCGTACAGCAGCAGATCTTCTAACGTGGATTGGGTTCCCTCGATCTGGCTCGACAGCACCGCCTCTTTTCGAATATACGAATAGAGAAAAAGATGCTTATCGGGTAAAAACCGCGTGATCGCATTCAGCGAACCGAGTGCCAAATTCGCTTTCGTTCGCTCTTCGTCCACCCGCGACAAATCGAGCGGCGGGTCCGGCGGCAGCGCAACGGGTATAAACGAACGGTACGGAGCCGTCGATGTCGTTTGAACGACATACTCCCCCGCATTTCTGCGAATTGTACCGGTTTTGCCCTTTTTTAATATCCTCGCCATTTCTTAACCATCCTTTACTTATTTTCCGATTTCCAAAAATTACTTAAGGATAACGCCTTATCCTTTAATAGCGGTTCCTCTAATTTGAACTATCCTTTACTTATTTCCGCCTTTTCGAAAATAACTTAAGGATAACGACTTATCCTTTAATAACGCTTCGAAAAACATCCTTTACTTATTTCCCGATTTCCCAAAATAACTTAAGAATAACGCCTTATCCTTTAATAACTATTTCTTTATGCCCAAAACCGAGACCAAACCTAAAAGGAATTCCGAACCCGAACCCAAAAAGAGTTCCATGTCCTTAACAGAACCCAAAACAAAATCCGAAGAGGAACTTTTGTCCCTCTGCGATTTCGCAGAACAAACGCTTCATATTAATGTATGGCCAAAAATCAAAGAACTTCTGAACGCAGTCGCGCCCGAAGATGGTACGCCCGGCTCTCGGAAAATTCTCGTACGCTCCTGCAACGGCGCTGGCAAAACTACCGCCCTGGCAGCGATCTGCAACTGGTACTTTCTCCAACATCCCGACTCGATCGTTCTGACAACGGCAAGTTCCTGGAACCAAGTCAAAAGGAACCTTTGGGGTGAGATTCGTCGTCAGGCGCGCGAAGCGCACTTATTTCAGAAACCTATCGCCATGTTCGAAACCAAAATCAAGCTCGACGAAAAACATTTTATGATCGGTATTTCGCCCGATATTCCCGAAAACGCCATGGGCTTTCACGCCCCACATCTCCTCATTGCCGTCGATGAAGCCACCGGCGTCACGCGCGAAATTATGACCGCGCTCATGGGGAACCTAACAGGCTCGAAGGCACAGATCGTGCTCATCTGCAATCCGATCGACACCGATTCCTACGCCTACGAAGCCGAACAATCCGGCGAGTGGACCGTCATCACCATCTCCGCCTTCGATCATCCGAACCTCAAAGAAAAGATGGAAATCATTCCCGGCGCGGTCGACGAGTCCTGGGTCCTCGATCGGTTGAAAGAGTGGTCCGTCGAACTTGGTCACGAAGGCATGGAGGTCGGCAAAGCCATCTATGTCGAATGCGCCGACCGGTGGTATCGCCTCACCAGCCTGATCCAGTCCCGCTTGCTCGGAGAATGGTCCTCGACCGATTCCCTGGGATTCATTCCCATGGAACTCATCGAACGCTATTCCGCCGAGCCGAAGCAACTTCAATTCGTCGAGGAACCCCATTGGCCGACCGCCGGGATCCGAGCCCTCGGCGTCGATATCGCGCGCGGCAATGCCGAGGACGCCACCGTCTATGCGTATTTCGATGTGATGCAGGAAGGCCCCGATATCCAGCTTAAGTTCCAACAGTATTACGAGGAGGACCTCATGGCCACCGCCGATCGCATCGAACGCGAATACCATCGCTGCGCGGCAAACGGCATCGAACTCGTCATCGCGGTGGACGATACCGGCCTCGGAGGCGGTGTTACCGATGCGTTGAAGCGTAAGAACATTCCTCTATTCGCGGTGAACTTTGGCGCGGCACCAAAAGGATTTTTGCGCGAAAAACATCTGGCGAATGCGCGTGCCGAAATGTATTTTCTTTTGGCCGATGAAATTCGTGAGGGCAAAGTGGAATTTATTCATCACAAACGGTTCCATCAGGAACTCGCCGCGGTCCAACTCGATGTCAGCAAAACAAATGGCGCCTTCAAAATGGAAGATAAAGCGATCGCAAAAAAGCGCCTCGGTCGCTCCCCCGATTTCGCCGATGCCACCGCGCTCGCCCGCTACGGTTTAAAATTAAAGGAAATTGCGAAGCGCGATAAATTAATATTGTAAATTTGTCTCCTCTGTCATCCTGAGCGGAGTTTGTTTCGACGAAGGTGAAGCAAAGGGAGTCGAAGGATCTCATGCAGTTCACCTGTGCGGCCATGGGAACTTCACATTGCATTCTTCCATTCACGGAATCGGAGCAATACTCCAATCTCCAATCGCTGATCGAAAGAATCATGTCGAATACCGCTCGGAGACTTCTGCTATTATCGCATGCGCGTCACCGGCGGAAGGAAATCGGAATCCTTCCCAATTCGCGCCACGAGCGTGTCCAGAATATCGCGGTAGTGGATCGAAGTCGTATCGGCAAGAATATCGAGATCGTAAATCGGCTGCGGCGATGCGGCAATGGGCTTGTAGGTGCTCGCGAGCGCCGCCCGCACCAGTGCGGGATACGCGGAACCAATCAGCCCCTGGCCGTGCGGCAAAATCATGCGCGCGCCGCGATTCGGAAGGGAATCGTTCCAGCCCGGCAGTTCATCCTTCGGGAACACAAGCGGGATAATGAGCAGGTCCGGCTTCGACCGAATCACATCGTCCACCACTTCCGCACTAGAATGCGCATGAGCGATTTCATTCGTGTTGAGTCCCACGGGATCGATCCAGCGCATACCGGAATAATAGGGAAGCCTTCCCGCATCGCCCCAGGCCACCGTGATCGAGGGCGAATCGGGAATGGAACGAAATACCGCTGCAAGCGCCGGATACGAACTCGTGGCTTCGCTCGTTCGCTCGATGAAGCCAAGGCCTCCGCGCTGATACAATGCCCAATAAATGTTCAATCCAACCAGAACGAACGAGAGCGAATACCAAATCCATGTGGAACGAATGCGCACCGCCCCCAGACCGATTCCGGCCAGAAGCAGAAGAAGCACTTCCACCGAATTCGTAAATCGCTGATATTCGTTTTGAATAAGCACCGAGAAAAGATAAAATCCCGAAAGCAAGATGCACCAGAGCACCGCGATCTTGACAATGGAACGGTTCCATCGCTTCCAGACCGCCAGAATGGCCAATGGCAGCAAATACCAGACGCCCGTATAAAAAATGCGCACCGTTCCTCGTCCGGGGATGAACGTCGATGAAACTTGCGAGACCTTTACATAAAACGAATTCGGCAGCAGGTTCCCAAAATACCACCATTTCCATGCTGCATACAGCACGAGTGGCAGTACGAACGCGGAAAGAAAATAACTCAGCACGGAAGCTTTTTCTTCATCCCGTTTTAGAATCCCTTTTCGTTCCAATACGATGCCCACCGCAAGCACAATCGCTCCCATGATCGCGCCTTCGGGCCGTGTCAGCGCGGCCAATGTCGAAAGCGCGAAGGCCAGCTCGATTCGTTCCGAAACAAAAGCCCACATCGCCAGGAGCAGCCACATCGTGAAGAGGCTCGTTTCGAGGCCCGAGTACGCGTTCATCCATGTGAACGGGTCGAGCAGAAAAAGTGCGAGTACGAATAGAGTGCAAACTTTAGTTTGCAACTTATTTGCAGGTGTGAAATCTGAAGATTCTGCTCCCTCATCATTCTTGCAAACGGAAGTTTGCATCACAATCCGATAGAGCGCAATCGCAGAAAAGATAATCGATCCAACCCCAATCGCCTGCGACACCATCAACAAATTCGCTCTCATCCAGACGAATGGCACCAGCAGCAGCATTAGCAGAAAATTCGTGTAGCCCTCCGTGTGCGCGCCGATCGGTTGCGTAATCGTTGGCGTGTTAAAGACGATGCCGTAGCCATGCGCCACATTCGCTGAATAACGGAACGTGATGTACGTGTCGTCGAATGGGAACCGCATGCGGATCGGCAGCCAGCAGGCGGCAATGACGATCACGGTAAGCGCGATCAGGAGTTCCGTTCGGTATCTGCGAAAAAACATGCTGCAAAAATACGACGCAATTTCAAGATCATTGTGCAATCTGCAACGATAAGAAAAACAGCCTCCCACTTATTAACCATTAACCATCAGCCATTAGCCACTAAAATACATGAACCTTACTCTTGGGAAATTTTCCCTTCAATTAAAACGCAACACGCCTGCCGAGGATGCCAACCGCGACGCCGCCGAAGAAATCGCCGCGAGCGCCGGCGGATTACTTCCCTGGCCGCCGGGCGGCCCCTCTGGAGGAATGCCGATGCTCTATCCCTCCGGGAATTTCGGCCGCGAAAACCCGATGGAAAACTTCCGTTATATCCGCGAAACCGTCTCCGCCTGTATGCACGCCCGCAGCGAAGCCATCGGGCGTGGCGCGTTCCATGCCCAGGTGGTGCAAACTTCCGTTTGCAACACTGTGGCGAATCGCGTAGTAGGAGCGCGTTGCAATGCGCCCCTACAGCCAGACCATCCGCTCGAAAAACTCCTCCGACATCCCAATCCCATTTTCGATCTGTCCGAACTACTGGAACTTTCCAGTCAGTGGCTCGATGCAACCGGGAACTCCCTTTGGCTCAAAGTCCGCGATGGAGCGGGTAACGTGGTCGAACTCTGGCCCGCAAGCGTTTTTTCGTTCCAGATCGAACGCGGCGCGGATGGACTTCCCGAAAGCTACCGTTTCCTTCCCACGAACGCGGTCGTTCCCGCCCGCAATGTTATCCATATTCGCCGGCCCGATATTCGTATTTCGCCGTTTTTCGGACATGGAATTATTTCGGATATCCTCGATACCGCGAAAGCCGAAACTACGGTGCGCCATTTCCAGTCCCGTTTTTTTGAAAACGATGCGACGCCGCGCGCCATCCTTCGCTGGCCGCAAGGTTCCATGCTCACGCAGGAGGAAATGAATCGTATGCGCGATGCCTGGGATGCAAAGTATGCTGGGCCAAACAATGCCGGACGCATCGCAATCCTTCCCGATGGCGGCGACGTCCAGCTTCTCGGCACGCCGGGAAAGGAACTCGATTTCGGAAAATCGAAATCGGAACTCCGCGATGCGATTCGCGAAGCTTTACGGGTTCCCAAAGTCGTCTTTGGCGATACGGAAAAAGTCAATCTCGCAAACGCCGATACGAGCTACATGGTCTTCCTCCGCGATGTCGTCGAACACGCGCTGGCAAAGCACGCCAGGGCGTTCACCCGCTCGCTCGCCACCGAGTTCGACGCCCCGATTCGTTCCAACGAGACCGGAAGATTCGTTCCGCGCGGCGAACTCGTCATCCAGCACGAATCCCTCATTCCCGAATCCGAAGACATCTTCATGGCCCGCGTCGCGGAACTAAAACAAGCCATGACCATCGACGAACAGCGCGCCCTGATGGGACTGCCGCCGCTGGCAGATGGGAAAGGCAATCAACTCGCAACATTTTCACAACCATTAAAATCTATCGATGCATCCAAACATCTTGCACAAACAACTCATTGAACGTAGTGGCGCGGTTTCCGCGCATGCCGTCCGAAGCGGTGAGTTCGATTCTTCCATACCAGGCACGCAAACCGTGCCGCTACAATCCATTGACTATCCACCAAACGCGCGTCAGCGCTGGCTCAAAATGGCCACCGGCGATGTCGATCGCGCCGGAGATCAGCTCGTGCTCGCCGGAATGAATGCCGAGAACTTTTTCAAGAACCCCCAATTTCTCTGGCAGCACGGCGCGTCGGGTTCCATTATCAATACTATCGGTAAAGTGTTGGAACTCAAACAGTCCGACAATGCTCTTTATGCGCTCGTCGAATACGCACCGCCGGAGATTTCTCCGCTCGCAGATCAAATCCTGCAACTCCACGATGCGGGAATGCTTCCCGCTAATTCCATCGGCTTTCGTCCCATCGAATATGAAGCCAACGATTACGGCGGCTGCACGTTCACTGAGTGGGAACTCATCGAATGCTCCAAAGTCGAGCTCCCGATGAACCCGGAAGCCGTGGACGATGCTCGTTCCTTTACCCTCGAAGAAGCAGCCGAATGGCTTCTATCCTAACTATTCACGGCAGTCACAAATTTTTGCCGTAACTATGTAGTAACCTTTTCTTCGGATAAGAGTTATTATAGCGTGAGATCTTTTGTATTTTCGGTGATTCTTATTCTCTTGCTCGGACAAATTCCTGTGCATGCTCAGGCAGATTCCGCTCAATGGCCATTCCCTAATGCGATAGGATTCAACTGTCAGCTTCGCGGGGAATATACATACGTGCTTTATGAAAAACCGAACATCGACTCTGAGTCGACGACATTAGAAAACCACTCACTACCCGAATGGGAAACCGGCGGTCCGCCTTTTTTTACCAGAAATAATGTGTTGAAAGTTGATTCAAACGAATGGCAACTCTTGAATCAGTCGTCAGCTACTCCAGCTACTTTGGATTTATTTCTTGATACTATAAACCATCTTATTCAGAG
>DASYAJ010000302.1:0-1532 GCA_036501405.1 Kapaibacterium sp. (SeqCode) | reverse complement strand
AGGAATCCTACGAGGCAAAAGTGACCGAATGCTTTTAATTCCGTCATGCTCCGCTCCCTTCTGGTGCGGGAGAGCCGATTAATATGTCAATTTCACAAATCGCTCGGCATCCAGGGCAAATGATGTGATCTTGAATTGGTTCACCTGAATTCGGCCCGGTTGACCAGCAGTCTTCTTTTTCGTGCTTCATAAATTCACGCGCCCTCACGAGGCCCTCCGTCAGCACCTGTATTCGCTTGAGAATATGGCGGTTTAATTTCGCCGCTTCCTCTTTCGCTGTGGCGAGTTCGGAGTACACTTCATTGTAGGAATTTATTAGCACTTCCTCTAAATGAATCGCTTCCTCGGTGCGCGTTGCATGAGTTAACCGGAACATGCGTTCCTTGAAAATTTCTGGGGCTACTGTCCATTTTTTCATTTCGATTTCAGTTCCTCTTCAAACGAAATTAATTCAAGCAGTTCCCGCGCTTCTTTTTTCTCTTTCGAGTAATTCGGCCCGGTATATTTTATGCTGTGATATCGCTTTTGACTTCGCGTCAACATCATCCAGCTTATCCAGCAGTTTTTTAAGGGCAACCGCTAAAGGCGTTTTCGAAAGTTCCGGTAAGTGGTTTGCATAACGATGCACTTTTCTAAGCTCTGCTTTAGGCTGTGAATGATGTTGGCTTTTTGTGTTTCCATGCGTTCGAGTTCTTCGATGAGTAGGGGAAAGTCTTCGAGAGCTTGACCGCTCCTCTTCGACGTGGGCAAGCAGGGAACGCGCGATTCCGGCCCATCCACGGGTCATAGGAATCGTTCCGTCTAAGAATCCCTTTATCTCTTCGATCTCTTTAGGTGTTAACATGGGTTAGTTCCTTTCGAATTCACTTCTCGCCGTCTCGTAACCTTGTTGGTATGCTTCATTTGTGATTGCATTATAAACGTCATCCTCGTCGGCAATGGCCTGTTCAAATGCCTCAGCCTGTTCTTCCTCGCTTGGTGGAGTCATCATTTCTTCCAGTTCCCGCACTCGTTCCGCCAGTATGCGAAGCGCGGTGGGGGCGGAGTTGCGGAGCAACATTGCGAGCTTTGCGTTGGCACGCATTTCGGCATATGGAATGGCGTCGACCTGATAATCGGCAATCTGCCTAACGTCGGCGAGGCTTTCCTCGCCGCATTCGGTGAATAGGTCAGTGGAATTTTCGATTACGATAAAACCCGGTGTAGCGTTCTTTTCGAGTTCCGTCACCTCTTCCGCGTAGGCGAGGGCTTCTGCTGGTGTAGTCATAATTAAGGTCCGTGCCTGTAAGTTAATTAGTGGTTTCGTTGGTTAAGGATGTGAGGTATGCTTCGAAGGCTTCGCAAATGGCGAGTTCGAGCCCGATCTTTTCATCCTTGATCTTGCCAAAAAACATTCCGGTTCCGTCCCCATGCTCTTCGAAATTATCGAATTGCAATACCACGAAATCGCGGTAGTCGTTATGCGTATCGGAGCGCCATTCGATGGAGCGGAAATCTTCTTGTCCGCGCAGGAATGGCACGATCTCTCGAAA
>DASYAJ010000301.1:0-1728 GCA_036501405.1 Kapaibacterium sp. (SeqCode) | reverse complement strand
GCCAGTGACTCCTTTAAGATTTTAGTGAATACTATTGAAGCGGATGGGAATCTACTTTTGGGCTTCGTAGAAATCGAATCGGAAAAAATTCCAGCGACGATTTCGAAAGCCCTGATGGATTCCATTGGTGCGCTTCCAGGTGAATTGTTAAAATTGATTCCTTGAACACATCAATGCCTGCTATCACATCGAATGGCCGTGCCGAGACGGAAATGCTTGTCAGGGTTCGCGCTGAAGCATACGCCGACGGACGGCACATTACTCGTGAACGAATAAATAACCATGACTACCTCAGCGCATCGATCGGCATGGCGGGAACAGCAACTGTCGGGCGCGGTCGACGAATTGCTCGAACACTTCGCGCCGGTGTACGAGGATTATTTGCGCCGTCAAAAATGGAGGAAGCGATGGAGCGCGATCTGGAAAAAGTTCCTCCGTGTCGGCGCGGCCATCCTGCGCTTGCTTTTTCGAGCGTTGGTATGCTGGGCCTTATCTCAGTTGCCGCAATGGATTTCTTCGTTTATCGCAAACATGAATGGATCATAGCCGGTAGTCTCGCATGGCTTGCGGCTCATCATTTTTATTCCTAAGACATCATGGACATTCTCGCATTCTTTCAACGACTGATTTCACCGATTGGACAAGCGGAAGTTAAAGCCGCATGGCTCGAATTCACTCTCCTTATCGGCTGCATCGGAACCTTAATCGTGGCATTCAAAACCAAAGATTTCAGCACGATTTTTCAACAGGGTCCCACATTTTATACGACATTACTCATCCTCGTTACCGACATTCGTTCTATCGTTATGTCGAACCAAACGGCAATTGCGAATAAGGCACTTCCGAAAGTAACAGGAACTGTTAACGCCACGCTTCCCAATGCCTGACACTCCTCGCCATATCGGAAAATGCGAACTCTGCGATAGAAAACGCGGAGTTCGCATCGTCGATTTAGGGAGCGGCAAGTTCGAGATTTGCGACGAGTGCGAAGAGGGAACCGAAAAGGCGAAAGCACGACGACTCGCGGCGCTCGAAAAACCATCTATTCACGACGAAGACGACGAATGTTAACTTACGAACAATCCACCGGCAAGCTTTTTCGCGACGGGACGCCTTTGGGAACCGGGTACGCGGGCGGTTTTTGCGGCCAGCGTCCGGACGGCGTGAATAATCCGGCACTACAATTCGTGCATGATGTCGGTCCGCTTTGCGAAGGAGGTTACACGCTTGGCGAAGCACGCGATTCCGCGCATTTAGGACCGTATGCCATTCCATTGGTACCGGAACCTTCGAATAACATGGGAGGCCGCGGCGGTTTTTTTATTCATGGGGATGTCATCGGCAAGGAAGGGCAATGCGCCGCTTCTGACGGCTGTATTATCATGGCGCGGAGCATTCGAAATGAACTTCGCGCCGGGGAACAGTTAACGGTTGTTTCGGGAATCTAAATGGCTATCGCACTCTATGATTCTGTCGGCGATCAAACGGTCTCCACCGGCGTCGGGCCGTTGATCGGCCAAAATCTTGCGCCGAATCCGCGCTATGCTGCGCCGATTACCGGCAATGCGGGCGATGTATCGAACGGCATTAATACGGCAATACGCATTGAAACGTCCGACGGCGCGACATGGGAAGTCTGCGAAACGGTTCCCGCTTTAAGCGATGAACTTTTTACGTACAGTCGTGGAACCCTTCTCAAAAGTTCTTCCGGCGGCCGCATCAATTTCG
>DASYAJ010000300.1:0-4235 GCA_036501405.1 Kapaibacterium sp. (SeqCode) | reverse complement strand
AAACCATTTGAACTCAATGGCATACAGCCATGAGTGCATAAAGAGCTTCATGTCCGAAGCTCCTGCCGCGGACACGAAATCTTTCCTAGATTTTCAATAGAATCTCACGCGGCTTGGCTTTCGGCATCGTGAAATTCTCACTTTTTTCTCAGAATTCAGGCCACACCAAAGTGACCTGAATCGAAAGACTTTTCAATTAGCCGATTAAAATCAGCTGGCTTCCCACGGATCAGGCATGGAAAGCTGAACTCCGCCAGCCTGGCCGCCACACATTTGCCACATAACCTGAATATTACCGTTCGGGCTGGAGACAATCGCATTCGCTCCCATCGGGACCATTTGTCCGTTAATCGCAGCGCCCGTTACCTGATCGCCATTGATCTGCGTCGGGACAACCTGACCCGGTGCAAGATTGAGCGGGATTTGAGCCCCGGACTGCATGTTCAGAGTAACGCCAATCTGCTGGTTCGTCACGTTGCTGGTGTTGAACACCATTACGTTAGCGTAAATAGAAAGAAAACCGACAACGAGGATGGCAAAAAGCGCCGAAAATTTGTGGTTGCGTGTCATTGGTCTACGGATTTAATAGGGGTGAAGTGATGCGTAGGATAAAACGGACGAAATGCAGTTCTCCCGCCAGATCGCAAGGCTGCGAACGAGCAGAAAATTGGTTAATTGTCGTGTTAATAAAGGAATCTCAAGCTTTTGCTGATAGCTTTCGCTGAAAGAGCTTTCGCTGGAGTTTGTCGGCTCGATAGCACTGAACCGAATTAGGAATCCGCATTATAAATGCCTATAAAGCGGGTTTTTTGACTTCAGCAATAGGAAGCTGAAGCGAAATAGGAAAATTGTATTACGAATGAATGGAATAGCTTCGGGAAAATCCCGTGTGGGCATAAAAGCCTCAAAAACTCAGCACGGCAGTGCGCCGGCCAATAGCCGTATGAACCTCGCGCATTTCTGGTGCGAAGCTTTTTTAAAAGCCTATACTTCTGGCTTACCTACTTTTTGAAAAAACGATAACACCATCTGGAGCATCGTCTTTTCGATGGTACTGTCGAAAAGAGAGGCTCTTTGTTACGCCACAAACTCAACAATTCTTTGTTTGGCTTTCTCTCTGAATTGTTAACCGAATGTTAGTATTCTGATTTCTGAACGGCAATGGCCATCGCTCGCCTCGACTAAACCTTGTTAGCAGCGCAAGACCAGTTGCCCAGGCAATAAGAATGGAATGGTGTGGAAAAATTCGCAACGCATTTAGCAAACGCATGCAATCGGCAAAACTATTTTCGCAAAACAACCTCTAAAAAGAGGTGCCTCTACCTTAGAAGCTTATTTAAAATCGTTATTCTCTCCTTCTCGTTCCCTGTCGTTCGCGTGAACGATTCGGTCCGTTTCCGTGATAACAGTGCCGCCATTCGCCCATGAAATATTTTGCCGAAATAATCCGCATCCTCGAACGCTTTCGAGAGCGCCGGACCGAAACCGTCGATACCGATTTTCGCTCCCAGGCGGACAATAAAGAGTTCCTTCTCTACGATGGCATCCGCAAGGGAACCTTCCCGAACGATTTCGAGGCCGCGGATGCCCTCTATCAGATGCCCCCCACCGATACCCGCTACAGCTCGATGAAAAATCGGCTGAAAGTCCGGATGCTCAACTCTATCTATCATTTAAATTTGAAGCGTGCTGGATTTTCGGAGGCAGCGCAGGCTGGGTACACTGCACATAAGGGGGCAATGACTGTTCAAGTGTTTCTCGTGCTGGGAGCGCCGAGGATTAGCAAGCATGTGGCCGAACGGACATTTAAGTTAGCAAATAAGTTTGAAATAACAGACGTCAAACTTTCTATGGCGACCATGTTGAGGCACATTGCAGGCAACATGGCCAAAAATAAAGATTTCGAATTCTGGAACGACCGCATAAAGGAAATTCAGCAGTTGTACCATGACGAATTATGCTCGTGGGAATATTACAACCGGATCTTAATCGTATTCTGGAAATACGCCGGCAATCTGGAACGATTTTCAAAACAATTCCTCGATTATGAAGCGGAACTGCATACGATGCTTCACGACAAGAGCACCTATACATTCCGAATGAACTATTATCGGGTTTTGGTGCTTTCGCGACAATCCGCCAATCGCCATGCTGAGGTTATTGAAAGTGCAAAAGAAGCTCTGCAATTTCTGGAATCATATCCCAAGCTACTTCAGAAAGGTCGTCTCGGTGAGTTCTGGCTCTATCAATTTATGAGCTATCTTGGAATTCAAAAATTCCCGGAAGCGGAAGGAGCTGGGAACCAAACGATTTTGTATCTGAACGAAGGTTCCAATAGCTGGTTCAGTTATACCGAAACGAATTTTTATTTGCTGATGAACACGCTTCGCTTCATGCAAGCAAAAGACCAGTTCGAACAAGTGATGAACCACACCCGCTTTCATTCCCAGCAGGACATCCTGCAGGAGCGTTTCGAGAACGTCTATAAATACTATCTGAATTTCGCGCTCAAAACGCTGCCGGAGTACAAGGAGAAAGTCCAGCAAGTGCGATTGAATTTCGATCTCCTGATTCACAACGCGACCGAATCGAAGCGCGATAAAGCCGGCATGAACATGGCGCTCCGTTATGCGCAGGTGGTCCATCTGTTTGACACACACAATTATGACCGCATTGATAATCTGATCGAACCAATTCAAAATTATCGGAGCCGGAACATCATCGCGGCCCAGACCGAACAGAGCACGATCTTCTTTCGATTGATCAAAATTATGGTACGATGGTCGTACGATTATAAACAATGCCTGAAGTATGGCATGAAATTGCACAATGAATTGAAGACCGGGACGTTCGAGAATGTCAACCAGGACCAGGAAGTGCAAATTCTTCCCTACGCGTGGCTCTGGGATTACATGCTCGAACGAATGAAAGAACGGTCGTTAGGAAAAAAATAGCAGCAAACCATTGGCAGAAGTTCACTATTCATTGCGCGCGCGAACGGAAACCTTTTTTCGTTCGATGCAGGCCGAGATCACCTCCGCTCTCGAACGCTTAGACGGTGCGGAAAAATTTTTTCAGGAAACCTGGGAGCGTCCGGGCGGCGGCGGCGGAAGAACACGCGTGCTTTCCGAGGGCGCTGTATTCGAAAAGGCGGGCGTGAATTTTTCTGCGGTGCAGGGTGAGGCTCCGGAATCAACCACGAGTATCGATAAGAACATCAATTTTTTCGCGACCGGTGTGTCGCTCGTGCTGCATCCGCGTTCACCAAAGATTCCGACCGTCCATGCAAATTTTCGTTACTTCGAGCAATCGAATGGCCAGTCCTGGTTCGGCGGCGGCATGGACCTCACGCCCTACTCTCTCGACGAAGAAGATGCGCGGCATTTCCATGCCACAATAAAACGTGCCTGTGATAAACACGATATTTCTTACTATCCGCGATTCAAGAAATGGTGCGACGAATATTTTTATATCAAACACCGGGAAGAAACACGCGGGATTGGCGGAATCTTTTTCGATAATCTATCGGGCTCCGGCCCTCGCGAGCGCGAATCGATCTTCGCATTTGTCGAAGATGCAGCACGAGCATTTTTGCCCGCTTACGTTCCCATCGTCGAAAAGCATCGCGACGAAGCCTATACCGAAGAAGAAAAACATTGGCAGCTTTTGCGCCGAGGACGGTACGTGGAATTCAATCTCGTCTACGATCGTGGCACCCGCTTCGGTCTCGAAACAAATGGCCGTATCGAAAGCATCCTCATGAGCCTTCCTGCCGTGGCCCGTTGGGAGTATAATGTGCATCCCACCGCCGGATCACCCGAAGCAAAGCTCGAAGAGGTTTTGAAAGAGCCGCGTGAGTGGGTTTAATGGAACCGCAATCGCGTTTGTACAGTTTTTACCGCGCTGAAAATAAAAGCGGGAGTGGCGAAATTGGCAGACGCACTACTTTGAGGTGGTAGCGCCGAGAGGCATGGGGGTTCAAGTCCCCCCTCCCGCACAAAAGTTATAGAACCGGGATTACGCGGATTGAAGTGGATTACGCGAACGATTTCAGGATTTCATTTATGCCAGCGATGCGGTTTCACGTTGGCAATTTTTTGTGTCTCTTTCTTTCCTCGAACGGCCCACGACACAAGTTCTTCTCATCCTAAACTCAATGTCATTGTGCTCGATGCGGGACATGGCGGGAAGGATTCCGGCGCGATTGGCCCCGGGGGCTACATGGAAAAATCGGC
>DASYAJ010000299.1:0-7021 GCA_036501405.1 Kapaibacterium sp. (SeqCode) | reverse complement strand
TCATTCCCAGGAAATTGTTCAGGTAATATCCGGCGGTGGCGGCGCGGGCACAGGGTGATCGGTTTTTCGGGAAGTAATATGATCGTATGGATGTGCTGCTTCCATTCTTATTTGAGATTCAATTCCCTTTTGAGAAATCGCGGAACGCCAGAGAGCAGCGCAGAGTTGTTCCCACGTCCGACAATTAATCTACCAAACTAAAATTCGTATGAAGGCATCTTCTTCCATCTTATTCCTACTGTTCACCTGTTTGATATTGGGTTCCTGTTCGAGCTCCAATGAACCCGGAACTTCGGCCAATACAATTCCGAAGGCTGGCTCACTATTTCTTATCCATACTATTGTGTACGATACAACGGGTGGCTCGGGCACATCGATCGATACGGAGTACCTAAGCGATTCCGTTATCGCAAACAATACGATTTGGAATGGGAGGTCTACAAGCTTCCTCACCGTTCAACACCGCGACACTTCGGGAATCATCATCGAGAGCAATGGTGATGTTAGCATCTATCTCGGACCTACAGCGATCGATCTCCAGGATGTAAGCTCGAAAAACATGGTGGACTTCGGATGGATACGCCTTCCAGTCGGAAGCCATACGAACTCGGTTCTCCGTACGATAGATACGACACTTCAGGATGTGCCGAACGGTACCGCTCACGTTGTACTCAGCGTTTCCTATCTTGAAACTGGCTCCGTGACGGTCGGATCGGTATCGCTTCCGGTTTCGGTTGTTCGATATACGTTGCAAAAGACGCTTAGCGATGGTAGCCAAATCATTACTTCCGTCGACCAGGAGGACATAAGTTATAGCAGCACAATCGGATATTTTGCGATGATCAAATTCTTGCATTCGACTATTCCTAACACCGCAGACGAAAATGACGCTGGTACGGGGATACTCTCATCCTATACGCTCAAGTAATTATCGGATTCTTTCGTTGAAACCATACTAAACGATGTCCTGCATCTTTTGTGACATCATTGCTCAGCGCGAGCCGGCGAGCATTGTGTATGAGAATGAATCGGTCCTCGCTTTTATGAGCATTCAACCGACGCGGCCGGGAGAATGCTTAATCATTCCCAAAGTTCACATCGATCATTTCACCGATCTGCCGGAGGAATTGGCCGCGCATCTTATGGTCATTGGCGAGCGAATCGGAAAGAAAACGATGGAAGTATTTTCTCCAAAGCGCATCGGGATGCTCGTGCATGGTTTCGGCGTTCCACATGCGCATCTCATTTTGGTTCCTCAACATCGAACGGACGATGTCACCTCGGCGCGTTTTGCTCGCATCGAAAACGATACAATCGTATTCGATCTCAAGAATATTGCAAGGGTAAGCAGGGATGCGTTAGATCGACAGGCGCAGAAGCTGAGAATTTAACGAAGGAACTTATATTACGTGCATATCGCCTTTAACTTCCCGCCTGTTGCGGCAAAAAGATTCGGAATGTCGAGCCTTCACCGACCGTGCTATCCACGCTGACGGTGCCGGCGTGGGCTTCGACGAGTTTTTTTACCATAAAAAGCCCAAGGCCGCTGCTTCCTTTCTTTGCCGGATCGGGCGCGACTTTTTCGAAGAGCGTGCTGAGGCGCTCCGGCGGAATGCCGTCCCCCGAATCGCGCACCCACAGTTCCAGCGTATCCTTCATGGACGTGACCACGCCGAGCATGACTTTTCCGCCGACGCTGTATTTCATGGCATTCGAAAGAAGATTCCTAAGGATTGTTTTTAAGGCCACGGCATCGGCATGGACCGTCAGGCCGGCGGGAACCAGATTGTGGACCGTAATCCGCGAATCGGTTGCGATGAGCCGGAATTCGTCGATCACGGACTGTGCCACGGGCCACAATTCGAACGTGCGCGGAACGAAATCTTCCAGTCCTTCTTCAATGGTCGATCGTTCGAGCTTGATTGTTTTCTGAAGCAGCGCATCCAACTGTTCTCCGTTTCGCACGATAATGCGGACCATCTCGGAGACCATTTTCGGGTCGTCCACGGTCTGCTCGATCACGGTGGCCGCGACCATGATGGCATTCAGCGGCGTCTTCAGATCGTGCATGATGAAGGCGAGATATTCTCTGCGGCGCTTGTGTATTTCGAGTTCTTTTTCCTTTTGGAACGATTCCACGGCCATCGCCGCCGCTTTGTTGAAGGCGAAGTTCAGCGCATGACCGCCTTTTCCGCCAATGACGAGTCCCTGGCTTTCGGCGCGCTCGTAGAGAATCTCGCGCAGGATACCGTACTCCTTAATCACTTCAACGATATCGTAACCAATTCGAAATCGCTGCTGGCCATGCGACGTAGCGGTTTCATCGATCTTCGACTCGGTGGCTGCTTCTTCGATCCAGGAAAAAGGCGCATCGATATCGAGAACGCGTTCGGCAAGCTCATCCAAAAAGAGCGGTATCTCATCGTTGAGGATTGGGACCTCCAGCGCTCGGGCCGAAAGGAGCGGCCGAACGCGATCGCGCCATTGGGTCATGAGCGAATCGCGCTGGGTTCGGATCAATTCCGCAAGATTTTTTCGATTTTCTGGGGTCATCTCGACGGTAGGAAAACAAATTCGTTTTCCAAATTGCGTGCCGGGAAATTCGGAACGCCATTTCGGAAGATTATCGTTGTTTGTAGCAATAGAATGTCCCATCGCTTTATCATCTTCCACAAGCCTTATGGCGTGCTGAGCCAGTTCACATCCGAGCTTCCGGGTCAGCGGAACCTTACGGAGTTCGATCTTCCAAGGGAACTTTATGCCGCCGGCAGACTGGATCAGGATTCGGAAGGATTGCTTTTGCTGACGAACGATGGCCCGCTCATCCAGCAGCTTCTCGAACCTGGCAACCATGAACGAACCTATCTCGTACAAGTGGAAGGAATTCTGACGGAAGCGGCACGGCGGGAACTGGAAACGGGTGTGACGATTCAGGGATATCAAACGCTGCCGGCCAAAGCTACGATTGTGAGTAAGGAACCCGATTTACCGCCGCGCATTCCTTCGATTCGGGTGCGCAAATCGATTCCCACTTCGTGGATCGAGCTGACGCTTCGGGAAGGCAAGAACCGTCAGGTGCGGCGAATGACGGCGGCTGTTGGGTTCCCAACGCTGCGATTGATCCGGGTACGAATCGGTGCGATCGAATTGGGAACGCTGGCAGAGGGTTGCTGGCGGGAACTAACGCAGCGGGAAGTAAAGGAGCTTAAAGAGGTCAGAGTAAGCATTCCTCCTTAATGAGATTTCGTTTTTGCAGCATGATTCGAAGACGTTGGAGAAGTAGAAGTTGGAGAAGCGATCGCGAAGAGTTTCAGCATCTCCGCAACTTCGGGAAGGAATGGAATAGAGCAGGGAACTCCGAGATAAGCGCCGGTCATGATGGGTGTGCCTTTGGTATCGTAGCGGGAATAAAATCCGTGATCGGAAATATCCCGGGGTGTGCGATGAGCGGCAAAAAATTGAATGAAGGTTGTAGCAAGCGTTCGATATTTCGCGTCATGCGTGACGGTGGAAAAATAGGCGAGGCCATCGGCGAGATCGCCGATGTCGGTCGGGTTGCGCTCGCCGGTGCCATCGTGATGAAGAAATGTGAGAGCTTGGGTCGTGGCCTGCTCTTCCAGTTGCAGAGCGCGCTCCTGGAATGGTTCCTCGTGGGAAATATGATAAGCCGTCATCGCGGCCTCGGCCGCGACCATCCTATCGCGCGGAAAAAATCCCACTTGCGGTGTTTCAAGCGCATTGAGCGACGCGGTACACCATTGTTTATAAACGTTATCGCGTGTCGCTTCGTAAAGCCGGGCAGCAGCAAGTGCGCCGTATGCGGTGCTGACACCATTGGGCCGGCGGTCGTCGGAGTTCCAGGACCATCCTTTGGAACCGTTAGCACTTCCATCCTGCCAAAAGCCCATATCGATGAGCGCGCCGAAAGAAGAAGTTGCGGCGGTGAGATAGTCACTATCTTTCGTGACAAGATAACAATGGGCAAGGGCCGCCGACCATTGCAGGTCGTCATCGCCGCCGACATAGATTTGGTCGCCTTGGCGAGCAAGGACGCGCGCGCCGGAGTTCCCATTCGTGCGGCCATAGAGCATCGAAGAGGAGACGAAATATTGTTTCAGTTCCGCCGGTTTCATGCGTCCTTCGGCGACGAGATAGGCATCGGCATCGAGCACAATGGTAATACCCCAGGAATCGCTGCCAGGCGCATCGGGCTGATCGGCGCGGCGGACGAAATTCTGGGTGTTCCGGTTCCAGAAATGGTTCTGCATGTAGCGTTGCGTCGCAGTGAGATCGGGTTCCCATTGCTGCGCAAGCGAAGTTCCAGCGGCGGCGAGAAGCGTAAGGACGAAAAAAATGGTTCTGCGCATGATTGGTGTTTTACTAATCGGATAAAAGAAAACGAAAGATGAAGCAAATATATTTCGGGATTATTTTCACAGCCTTGTTAGCAACGTGGAGTGCGACCATAGCAAAAGCGCAGGTTTTGACCGGCTTGGATAATCTGGTCACGCAACATTTCGCGCCGATGAAGGGAAAACGGGTGGGGCTGATTACAAACCAAACGGGCCGGACAAAAGATGGTCGTTTCGGGCCAGACCTTTTTGCGCATTCGACCGCCATAAGGCTCGTGGCACTTTTTGCGCCGGAGCATGGGCTGATGGGAACCCGAACGGCCGGAGTGAATAGCGATACCGCAGAACGGTACGATGGGGTTCCGGTCTATTCGCTATATGGTTCCACGCGGAAGCCGACGAAAAAAATGCTGAAAGGAATTGACGCGCTGGTCTTCGATATTCAGGATGTCGGGGTGCGGCCTTATACGTTTCTTTCGACGATGATCGACGCGATGGAAGCGGCGGCGGAGAACCACATTGCGTTTTATGTGCTGGACCGTCCCGATCCGCTTTCGGGCGAGCGGATCGAGGGAAATATACTCGACTCGACGCTCGAAAGTTTTATCGGAATCATTCCCATTCCCTATATTCATGGGATGACGTTAGGGGAACTTGCGAAGATGGCGACAGCAAAAGGATGGTTTCAGAATGCGAGTAAACTGACGTTAACGGTCCTACCGATGATTGGTTGGACGCGCGCGATGTATTGGAATGAAACGGGTCTGACATGGGTGCCGTCCAGCCCGAACGTGCCCCATTTCGAAAATGCCGTGGGCCTTGCGATGCTCGGCGCGACAGGAGAACTCTCGGCGCTTTCGGTGGGCATTGGCAGCGATGCGCCCTTTCTTCGAATCGGCTCGACGCTCCTGCCATCCTCCGAAATCCAACGTATGGCGGACTCCGCGTTTTCGCATTCGCTCGAACTCACGCCACAAGACTTTATTGCAACGACAAGCGCCGGAACGAAAACCTATCATGGTGTGAAGATTGGATTTCGCAATGTGAAAACCATTCCTTCGCTTTACAACGGGCAATTCCGGATGATCGAGGAAATGCTGGCCGATACCGCATTTCGGACAAGCTTCGATGCGCTGAATCCCCGGCTCTCAATGACGCTCGAAAAAGTAACAGGCGAGCGAGCGATCTTCGAGACGCTAAAACGCTGCGAGGATCTCGACCGCGTTTTTTCGGCATGGAATCGGGACGACGAAACCTTTCGAACAGAACGGGAACCGTTCCTAATCTACCCTTAATCGAGAAATGCCCAGACGACATCGAGCCGCCAGTGAAAGCCATCGCGTGGATAGAGCGTCACGTTGTAATCGGGCGCGCTGGTGACATTCAGGAACTCCATGCTGATCTGCGCGCGCCGATCGACCTCGGCGGAGATGAGAAGATCGATCATGTATTGCGGAGACGAGACGCGGGAATCGAGCGAGGAAAGCGGAACAATTGTGTTGTTCACATCGGCATACGCAGCGCCACGATAGACATAATAATCGGAAGCCGGATCGTAGGAAAGCTGCGGATCGAGCGTGCTCATCAGCCGCACGCGCGGACCAATCGTTAAGCGGAGGTTCCCTTCGTTGAATTCGTTTTCGTAATAAACGCCCGTAAAACCGAAGAACCGGTTCGGCAGCGGCGCTTCGAGCGAAGGGGTTTCGGTGTAGGCGCTGAGCGGAACGGTTTTGGGAAAATAGGTTACCGAAGTTCCCCAATGAAAGTTCGAAAGATAGGCATCGAAGGCCAGCGTAGCCGATTGCGTGTGAAGATTTGCGCTCGAAAAAATGGGTGGCGTGCGAAGGGTGTCGTTCGGATCGGGATAAACGATACCTTCCGGCTCGTTGCGATCGAGATAGCCTGCGTGGAACGCAATGCTATCGCGGCTCGCGAAGGGGAAATGGGCATCGAACCAACCGCCGATATTTTGCAGTGTGTAGGTGGCCTGGGGCGTAGGGCTGAGCGTGGCCCGGTCCTTCGAAAACTGATAACTGGCGTGGAACGAAATCGCATCGGTGAGACCGAGGGAACCGGAAAACCCGATGGATGGCAGCACCTGCGCATTCACCGCGCCGCCCGAAATCGCGAGGTTCGATTCGACCGTCCGCGCAAATCCAAAGAGCGAAATTCGGAGCGCCTTTTTGAGCGCGAGCGAATCGCTGACGGTGGCCGAGAGCCGCGTTTCGGCGATCGGCTGGCTGGTTGTCATTGTGGAATCTTTCACGATGCGCTGCACGTCGCCAAGGAGATGCGCGCTTGTTAGGAACTCGCCGATGGAGAGCGCGAGGGGCTGGTCCAGCGAGAGTCCGATTCTGGTTCCCTGCGCAGAGGGATTGACCCACGCAGGAAAGGTCGGATCGGCAGAAAGAATCGTTCTCGCTTCAGAAGAAGCATACGCGGCGAGTTTCGTGCGCGCTTCGGCGAGCAACGGCATTTGCAATTCGGCAATGGCATCGGCGCGCGTCCGGTGGTCGGAGGTATTCTGATCGATCGCCGAAGCAATGGTTTGGTCGAAGACGTCGGTCGTCGAGTCGGACTTAAAAATTCCACCGTTCAAGCCGCTGAAGGCAGTCGTGTACTGACCCCAGACGAGCAGATCGAGAGTTTTTGCCTCTGCTGCTGGGGTG
>DASYAJ010000298.1:0-7722 GCA_036501405.1 Kapaibacterium sp. (SeqCode) | reverse complement strand
GTTTGCGAATTCCGGGTCGTTCGTCAGGCGGTAGAGCAGCGAGTTGTTTTGCTGGGCGCTCGTGAAGAGGCTGTCAATACGCGAGAGCGCACGACGCGCATCGGCGATGGCCCGTGTTCCCGAATCTACAAACACACGAAGGCCCGCTCTGTTCTCCTGCGCCATCGCCGAAAGCATTCGAAGTGCAGAATCGGCACGGCTTATCGTCTCGGAGATTTCTGTACCATTCTCCTTGAAGAACCGGGAAGCATCGAGCGCGGCAACATCGATATTGTTCAACGAGCGATCTGCATTATTCAAAGTTCCATTCAGCTTGCGTTTCAGCGTATCGCCCTGCATGAATCCGGAAAGCGAAGCAAACAGCGTATCGGCACGAAGTGTTATCGATTGGATGGATGTGGAAAGACCCGAAACCATCTCGACAAGCGAACCGATGTCCCCCGCGAACCGCCCTGGAATAATGGCATTCGCCGAAAACGGCGATGGGGCGTGACCCATTTCGAGTTCCACTTTCTTGCCACTCATAAGTTCCAGCATGGCAATCGATGCCGAAGCATCGCTCCGAAGATCGAGCCGTTCGGGAAACTCCATGAGAACGAGGACATCACTGGACTGTAGTTCTATCGACCGAACGGTCCCGCGTTTCACGCCATTGATCGTGACGGGATCGCCAGCTTCGAGTCCTCCGATATTGGCAAAACGCGCGCGGTACACGATTTCATGCGTGCCCAGGTGCCAGCTTTTTGCCCATGCGATGCCCACCAACAATACGGCGATTCCTGCCAGTACTGTCAGCCCGACCTTTATATCTGTCCGTTGCTCCTGCGTCACTGGGTGCAAAATTACGCAAGAAAGATGCGGCAAGCTGTGAATCCGGTTCTACTCAAACGGTTACGGCGCGTTTCGATAAGGAATCATTCCTATACCTCCGTTTTCTGTTTTGGAATGAAGCGCCGAATGTCCCACCATTTTTCGGGAAGTTTCATCGTCGGAGAGTATTGATAGTATTGATAATACTTATAGTAAGATCCATAGGAACTTGCTGGGTTGAAGTCGTTCAAGACAACGCCGAGCAAGTTCGCTCCGCTTCGTTCGACAGCGTCCATCGCTCGCAATACCGCATCGATCCGCGACTGCCCCGCACGGGCGATCAATACCGTTGCATCGGAGACGTGCCCAAGCAGCAGCGCATCGGTTACAGCCACGACGGGAGGCGTGTCGAGCAAGATAAAATCGAACTCTTCGCGCAACCGGTCGATCAATTGATGCATGCGGTTCGAACCGAGCAGTTCCGCAGGATTCGGAGGAATGATTCCACAGGGAAGCACCCATAAATTGGGAACTTCTGTCGGTTTAATGGCCTCTTCGAATGATGAGCGATCGAAGAGCAAATTCGTCAGGCCCGGTTCACGCGGGACACTGAAAGCGGAATGCTGCACGGGACGCCGAAGATCGGCATCGATAATGAGCGTCTTCTTCCCCATTTGTGACATGACGATCGCAAGATTGGCCGATGTCGTCGACTTGCCTTCCTGGGGCGCGGAACTCGAAAGCGCGAGCACCTGAATGGGCCGGTCCAATCCAGCGAAGAGGATTGTCGTTCGCAGCGTTCGGAACGTTTCTGCGACCGAGGACCGTGGATCGAGGTGGGAAGCTTTGTGAGGGACATATTTCCCTACTCCATTATGCTGAAGTTCTCCATTCGATCCCACGTCGGCATTGGGATCGTCAAAATTCAGCGGTTGTGATGGCGGATTGATCGCCGGCACGGTCGCGAGCAATTGAATATTATGCGATTCGACCTCTTCGGGAGTCCGAACGCGAGAATCGAGCAAGGAAAGCAGCACCACGATGCTCATCCCGATCGCGAGGCCCAACAGCGAACCGGTCAGAATACTCGATTGCCGGTTCGGCCGGATGGGAACCGCATTCAATTGCGCCGCATCTTCGGCACGGACTTTTCCGAACACCGATTCCTCGGTCATCCATGCTTGCAAATAACGGTCTTCGAGTTCCCCATACATTTTCTCCGCTATTTCCTGCGCACGAGTCAGTTCCGTCGTTTCGACGATCTTGTCCGGGAGCGTGGACGATTCGGCATGGAGTTCCGCCAACTTTTCATCGTAGCTCACAAGCAGCGTCGAATCCTGGCCGACGCGAAGTTTTGTATTGAGAATATTCTGCCGAAGTGTGGTAATCGTTCCAACCGAAGAGCCTTTCGTGGAATATTCGATAACGCCGGTGCCGGTGTTTTCCCCTTCGGGTTCGTTGGCAACCACGATTTCGTTTTTCAAATATTTATCGGTCACTTCTTTGAGCTTTCCTTCGAGCACCCCAAGCTTCTCTTTTTTGGCTGTTACTTCGTCCTTCACATATTTTTTGGTGCGCGGGTCCATGATGTTGTTGGACATTTGCTCGGCCTGAATATCGAATTCCAGATCGGTCACTTCTTTTTGGAGTTCCTGCATGTTCGGTTCCAGAAGTAAGTTGTCGTAATAGTTCTTCTGAACCGTATCGAGGTTCTCGGTATAATCGGAATACATCTTTTTGCGAAGATTGAGATCGACCTCGATGTATTGTCGTTTTTGTAACAGGTCCTGATAATGATCGGTAATGGACTTCGCAATCTCCTCGGCGCTCATGCCGTTCGTGGTTCCCAAATAGTCCCGCAACTGGTTCTCTACCCGTTTAAGCGTATCGAAACTTCGTTCCTTCTGCGAAAAGAGATAGTTTTTAAGATCAGTCGAATTGGCGCGCACTCGTTCCTGATCGTCCTTCACAAAACACGCGATGTAGACGTCTACGATAAACGCAGCATCCAGCGGTGTGTAGGCTTCGGACGACACATCGAGATAGTCATTATCGCCTTCGGCCGCAATGGTCACCGCTTGCGCGGCCCGTTCTTCGAGCGTCACCGTATCCGGCACACCCGGCCGATTTTTCGCTTTCGGATTATCGACCTCGCGAATGATCGCAATTTGTCTCGGATCCGGGGGGACCTCTTTCGTGGAATGAAACGCATCGGTAAAGAGCGAATCGATTTCATATCGGTTCCCCTGCGCGTATTCGTGCAAGAGCCGGGCGACATGACTGCTAACAATATGGGACTTGAAGAACTGAATTTCGTTCGTGGTGGAATGGTCTTCGGCTTGCGTGGCGCCGACAATTTGCGCAACCTGCGCGCCTCCCGGCGGGCGGTCGATAAACAATCGCGCGGTGGAACTATAAATATACGGCTTCGAGTAGGTGCTATAGACCGTGACGATAAATGCGATGACAAACGCCGTGAGCACAATCCACCGGCCCCGGTACATCGCTTTGATGATCTCGGAGAGATTGAACTTCCGATCCACAGGCTTGCGGCGCTTGGGCTGCTCGCCGGGAACCCGCACCGATACCGGTTGGGCATGCCCGTTTTGCTGGGCATGGCCGTTTTCGCTCGGCTTGAATTTTGAAAATCCCCAATCCCGGGGAGAATGTCCGTTTTTTCCCGGCAGCTCGTCGCCGATATTGTTATTCGAGGCCATGTGGCAAACAGGTCAAATGATGGAATTGCAAAGGCAACAGGTGGCACAGGAACGCCGGGCATGGCATTCCCACGGAATACTTCCGTGTTACCCCCAAAAGAACCGCTTTCGCTTCCGGGAAGTTCGGGAATTCTTCGAAAGCCGTTCCCGGACTTTTTTCATCGTCGCTTCATCCCATTCGGGCTCGGTCAGTGCTGTTCCCCGGCAGACAGCCATGGGGTTATGCGTGCAGAGATCGTCGGGAAGAATTGGGCGAAGCGCATCGCCTTGCTGCGCCATCTCTTGGAGCACTTCGCGTGCTGCCGGCCAGTTGGTGAACCGGCGTGACGTGATGTTATGCGCATCGCTGGCGAGAAAAGTAACAAGGCCGCACTCGACTAATTTGACCGCGCACTCCTGGAATGATTCCCCCAGTTCGCCCGTAAGGGAACCGGTCGTTACTTGAAGCCGCGCGCCCTGCCGGACAAGTTCCAAGGCCTGTTCCGGATGCCGCAAAATTCCGATATTTCGTTCCGGGTGCGCAAGGACCGGCGTAATCCCCTGCAAACGGTAGGCAAAAAGGAGCTGGGGAAAATACTGGGGAACTTGCTCGAACTCCAGTTCCAAAAGAATATACTTCGAATGTTCATCGACCGTAAATTCAGGACGCTCGATGACCGTTTTCGTTTCGGGCGTTACACGAACCTCGCCGCCTAAATGCAGTTCCATCGCCGGTTCTGCATCGAGGATGGTCTGGAACGCGCGTTTATGGAAGGCATGACGTGCCGTTTCCTCGGCCATGCCGCGAATGTGCGGCGTCGTCAGAATCGCCGTCACACCGGAACGCTTCGCTTCCTCGATCATCGCAAGGGACATCTCGAGCGAGACCGCCCCATCGTCAACACCAGGAACGATATGGCAATGAATATCAACCATCTTCCGAAGTTGCAAGCGTGAGCGATGCAGTAGGAACCGCAGACGAAGTACGCAGGTCGCTCGCGGAACCGAACGAGAGCCCTTCGCTCGCGAGAAATACAAGCCCCAGCACCGTAACCGAAATATAGCTAAGCGCGTGGGTCACGATGGCGTAGGCCAGCGCCGTTGCCGGAGCAACGCCGAAGACCATCGCGAGGCCGGTCGTAATCAGCGCATGATAGGAACCGGTCGCACCAGGCGTCGGGATCGTGAATGCAATTCCGGAAAGCGTCAAAAGAAAAAAAGCATCCGATATGCCAAGCTGCCGCATGGCGCTATCGGAGAAACCCTGCAGCGAAACATACATCGAAATTCCATAGAGCACCCAAATGCCGATCGTGCCCAAAACGAGCGGAACGATTGCGGAACGTTCCAGGCCGCGAAGGCCACGAGAAAAATCGCGCGCCATGCTGTCGATCTTCCCGCTCCATTTTGCCGGTAGCGGCTTCGTGAAAATGGCCATGAATTGCTCGGTACGGCGCTCACTGAAAAAAACGAAGATAACTCCGCCGATCATGATCATGAGCGCCGCCAACGCAACGAGCGCCGAATTCGAAAGCATGGGGAACACGCTCGTGACACGCTCACGAAACGTTAGCAATGAGAATACCACAAGCCCTGCAAGCGCCACAACATCGGCAAGCCGCTCGACGACAACGCTCGCCAGCGTGCCCGCCATCGGGATTTTTTCTCCGCGGGCCATCAGGTACGGCCGCGCAAGCTCACCCGAACGAGGAATCAGATTGTTCATCCCATAGCCAGCGATCGTGGCTTTGAACGCAAGCCAAAGGCTTGTTTTTCGTTTTAGCGGGCGGAGAATGATCTGCCATCGCGCGGCACGAACGCCATGCGAAAGGAACATGATGAGAAGCCCGCCAAGCAGCGCCAACATATTGGCGTGCTCGATCGAAGCGAATGCGGTTGAAAGGTCCTGCCCACGAAAGGCAAGAAAGAGCAAACCGATCGTGACAAGAGCTATGGCAACGTACTTTACCGCTTTCACTACTTCATTTAACCGCTCAGAGCATGAAGGCGTTTCTTCTCCAATTTATTGGATTAGCATCCCGATGGCTTCTTCGTCCTTCGGGAACCGAAATTCCACACGCCGATTCTGCGCCCGGCCTTCGTCCGTTTCATTGGTCGCGATAGGCTTGATATTGCCCAAACCACGAGCAGTAAGCCGCGAGGATGCTGTTCCGTGCGTTACGAGATAATCCACCACCGATTGCGCCCGCCGTTTTGAAAGTTCAACATTGTAGCTCTGGGGGCCTTTGTTATCGGTATACGCGTCGATCTCGACGTGTACATCCGGGGTCGTACGAAGAATGGCTGCCAGGCGATCCAACTCCGAATATGATTCCGGATTCAGCGTGATTTTGTTGAAATCGAAAAAGATATTGTTGAGACGGATCGAGGAGTCCGATGCCTGCAAATTCTTAATCGAGGCGAGCGTGACATCGACATCGAGATGAATCGTAGAATCGGTTCCCGATACCGTATCGTGCCGAAGATCGAGGTTCTTGGACACAGGGAAATAACCTTGCCGTTCCGCGTAGTACGCATAATTCCTGCCAAGCGGGAGCGCAATGAAGAAAGATCCTGTGACAGGATCGCTCGAAATTTCTCCGACATTTTTTCCGCTTTCGAGGTCGTCCCATTTGATCTTCGCGACGACAGGTTTTCCCTTATCGTCCGTAATCTTACCCGTAATGGTCGCAACGCCAGCAGGACGAACTGCTTTCGGCAGCGTCATGCATGCGATGTCATAGTTATGCAAGCTCTTATTGGCTACGGTCATGTAAGCCGTTGTGCCATCGGTCGAAAGCACATAGCCCCAATCGGCTCCCGCCGTATTGATCGCCTTACCAAGATTGACCGGCGTACTCCACTTTGTCCAATCGCTCGAGTCCAATCGGACGGAACGATAAATATCGAGCCCGCCGATACCGGCATGACCTTCGGATGCAAAATAAAGCGTCTTGCCATCGGGATGCAAGAATGGCGAGCGTTCCGCGTATGGCGTGTTGATTTTCGGGCCGAGATTGATCGGCATACCCCAGGAACCATCCGGTTGCTTGATCGAGACATAAATATCGGTATTGCCCCAAAGGCTCCCATGAAAAAACGGTCCGTTCAAGGAGCCGCGCGGTTTCGGGTGATACTGGCCAATGCCGCCGGGCCTGTCGCTCACGAAGAAAAGTTCTTTTCCATCGCTCGAAAGTTTCGCGTCGCATTCAAAGTGGCTGGAATTGATCGGCCAGGGAAATGGCTTGACCTGGCCCCAATCTCCATTGTCTTGCTTATCGGAATAAAACAAGTTCGCTTTGGCGATGATGGGCCCGGAAGTCGATCCACCAAAAGTGTCCGTTAAAGGATGGATCGAATCCATTGGCATATCGTAATTTCCAAAGAGCAACAGTCGGTTACCATCCGGTGAAACGCCGGTCGGCGCCTCGCTGTGAATCGTGAAAATCGGCGGTGAAACATGCTCGGCCGACGTCCACTTTCCTTCCATATCGTTCACGACGGTCTTATAACCGGCGACCATCGCTTGCAGCCCGGTATCGATACGGTGCGAGACCATGACATCGTCATCGGTGCTGATATTATCGCGGCAAAAATAAAGGGTTTTGCCATCGACGGTAATAACGGGAAGGAATTCATCGGCGGCTGTATTGATGCTATCGCCCAGAAGCACCGTCGGAACGGTATCTTCCGGCGCGTTCAGAATTGCGAGAATCGTATCGAAGCGAGCAGCCATCGTTGGGAACTTAGGCTTGAACTCGGAGTAAACCAGAGCAGCGCCATTCCAATCCTTCTGCTCGATCGCCGGTGCTGCAAGCCGTTGCACGGCGACAAACGCATCCTCGGACGGCGCGCTTTTCTCGATAAATTGAATGTACTCACCGCGGTCGCCTGCGCTCGGCTCGCGTGTCAAATCGAGCGTCGAGCAGGAAGTAAGGAGCAAGAGTAAAACGACCCATTTTTCGCCCCGTGTTCGAATGTTAATCCAAAAAAATCGCATAGTGGTCCCTTCAGGAAAAATTCCCGTTCGTAAAAAGAATGAGCTGTTGTTTCGGTTTTGTGAGGCCGAGCACATTCCGGCAGTAGGAGTACCGCCAGAGCGCATTATTTTGTGAGGTCCGCAACCACCGGCTTGTGAGGCCGATCGTTTCTTTCGCAACTTTCCGGTGGTGTCCATGCACCGGAATCGATTTTTTTTGTGAGGTCCGCAGCCAAC
>DASYAJ010000297.1:0-1845 GCA_036501405.1 Kapaibacterium sp. (SeqCode) | reverse complement strand
ATGGCGCCTACGACAATTTTGCGATAAACGTCACGGATGGTTTGCATCGCAAACCCGCGCGAAGCCAAAAACGTGTACAATTTCTGCTCGCGTTTTTTCGGATCGCTTTCGGATCGTAAAATGCGAGGCCACCGTTTCTCGGCGGCACGTTGCGCGCGGGTCTCATCCGTTTCTTCCTCGTTCAGGCTCGCAAGGGTCTGCTCGATGACCTCTTTGGGAACCCCTTTTCGCGCCAGGCCATACGCCAACTGTTTCGAGGATACGGGCTTTCGGACCAGCTTATCGTTGACGAACGCTTTGGACCACGCTTCGTCATCCACAAGCTTTTGCTCTTTGAGGAATTCGATGACACGAAGAATAATGTCGTCGGGAATCTCTTCTTTTTGTAAACGTTCCCGAATTTCTTTCTCGCTGCGCGCGCGATAATTCAGAAAATGGAGCGCGATGCGTTTGGCTTCGATATAAAAATCGAATGCGGAAATTTTGTCGAATAATTCCCGATCGAGATAATCGCCTTTGCGAAGCCGGAACTCTTCGATTGTCTGATCGCAAACGCCGAAGGCAAATGCCTCGTCGAGAAAAATCGAGGCGCGGCGATGATCCTTCTTCTGCCGAACAATGGATGTGATGCGGCCTTCCATGATAGAAATTCAGGTAGTCGTTTGCAAACACAACGTTTCACCGTTCGATTTCCAGCCGCCGGGTTTGGATATAGCCGCCATCGGACATTCGGAGATAATACGTTCCCGACGGGAGCGCGCTGACATCGAGGGCGAAGGGTAAGGAATAGGAGGAGGCGGGTAAAGATTCCCGGCCCAGCGCATCATCCAATTCGGCGCTTACCCTTTGGCCGTTGCCCTCGACCCTCACAGAAGTGCTGGCGGGATTGGGAATGATACTTTGGATGGTGAACGGCAACTGCTGCTCCATTGCCATGCGCGTAATCGAATCGCCGCAGGAGTTTTGGAAGGAAAATGTCGTGCCCGCGCCGGCGATGCTGGCGATGCAATCGAGTGGGAGGATTTTCGAAGTGGTAAACGTGATATTCGAAAGATCGAGCGGTGTCGAAGTCGAATCGGTGAGATAGACTTGGAACGTAATCGTTCCAAGGGTGTCGTTCGTTCTGATGAGGGGAGAAATCGTAAACTGCTGCTGGATTATTCCATTGCCCAGCTTGGTCATCGCGCCGGGATTCATTCCCGATGCGCTTGTGTAGCCGAGCAGATCGTCGTTATGCGTGAGATCGAACGAAAGTCCCGTCATGGCGGCGGGCGCCTGGCCTTCGAGCACGGCGTAACATGTTACCGTCGTGCCCTGCTTGCCTGTCGTGGCGGGACCCAGCACAAGTTGGAGCGTCGCGGGTGGAATGATTCCACCCGTCAGCGGGATTGAAATAGTTGTCGTCCCTGTATTCGCATTGCTGAAAAAATGCACCGTGTCATCTAAATTCCCCGCTTGCGGCGTGAATGTCAATCGAACGGGAACGGAATCGAGTGGGGGAACGATGAGCAGGGATGTGGTATCGACGCGATAGAGCGCGCCATTCGAAAAGTTTGCACTGTTGATTGTGAGCGTGTCGCAGCCTTTATTTATCAGCTCGATGGTGGTATCGCTGGTTTCGCATTCGTAGAGCGAACCGAAATTGCGGAGCGAGCTATCGGCAGAGAAAAGGGTGATTCCCGCAAGTCCGGTTCCCGAAAGGATGATGGTCGTATCGCGGCCGGGATCGTTCACGATATTTTGCGAATGGAACGAAAGCGTGGCTGTGTGCGCGCCTTTGGTGCGCGGCGAGAAGGTGAATGTTACAACCGACAAAGCTCCGGGCAACAGCGTATCTTTCAGGTT
>DASYAJ010000296.1:0-6685 GCA_036501405.1 Kapaibacterium sp. (SeqCode) | reverse complement strand
AACCGCTATAAGAGAGCAAGAGTGCGCTCGTATCCAGAACATGCACTTCAATCGAGCGAGCAAGGCCTTGCTGCGCGGATCGAATAATGTCGAGAAACTCCGCGCTCTTTATCGAATCGCCTGTATGGAGTTCCAGATCGCGCCGCGCAACAACGTTGCTCGTGAGATTTGCGGGATAGAGGACCATTTCGGAAAAATCTGGAACAGAAACAAGATAGCATTGCGGAGCGATCCTCTGAAGCGTAAGTTCACGGAATCCTATGTGACGATCGAGCGCATAGACATCGACAGCACACCAGCAACTTTTTTCGGTGCCGATCAATGCCGATCGGTAATACTGCGGAACCTTATCGGCCTCCGCGCGATCGACAAGTGCCGATTTTCCGAGTTGCAGCACCGAAGCGCTCCCGAGCTTTGCCGGAACGTCCAGAAATCCCACCGCATTTTTTCTATTTAGAGGTTCGGATAGAATCTGTCTAAGATTCAATCGAAGCCCTTCGAGCAAATTCGTGCTCGTGCGCCACTCGCTTTCCGCTTCGAAGGCTCGATCGATGTGAAAGAAACATAATCCGATAAAAAGGACTCCGAAAAAAATGGTTACAATACGAGTTTTGCTGTTCGCAATCGCAAAAGGGAGAAGCGCTGCCAATCCCACCGAGGGCAAATACAATCGCCAGCGCTCGAAGGTGAAAAGGAGAATGATTCCGAAGACAACGGTGAACTGGACAGCAGGGAAAAGAGATTTCGTTCCTTGCGAATTCCTGGAATGCCAAAAGAGCCAGCCAAGAAGAATCATTCCCGCTGCGGCAATCGATGCAAGGAAGGAATGAAATCGTACAAGGAGATCCGTGGCGGTGGAAAGATCGAGTGGAACGAAAAAATAGACAATGGAATACAATCCATTTCTAAGCAATGCTGCGATGGAATGCGCTCCCGCAGCAGTGAGGGGCTGGCTTTCCATGGCTGAGATTGTATAATGGCTATGGTAGAAATAAAAAAGAATCGCAAGAATAAGATACGGAACGATCATTTTTATCGTTCGCAAAAAGCCTGCTTCCTGCCTAAAATAAAGAATCAAAAAAGGGATTAGCAATACCGCACTCTCTTTCGATAACAACGCGAGAACAATCGAGACCCATGCAGCAATCGACCACATTGGATTTTTTCGCGCTCGATTTTGACACAGCAGTGCGGACATCGTGAATATTGCGACAAGCATGTCGGCGCGCGCTGTATCCACCATAAGATTATATTCGTGCGAAGCAACAATCCCGAAAAAGAAGGCCGACGCGATAGCAACGGTTTCCTTCCACCGAAATACGTTCTTTACAATGAAATAGGTGAGGACTGTCGCAACAAGATGGAAAAAAAGATTTGTCGCATGGAATAACGTGCCGTTCCAGCCGAACAGCAGAAAATCGAGAGACATTGTCAGGTTCGACAACGGACGGAAAAAACTGGGGTTCGCGTCCGGTGTCACAAACGGTCGAAAAATATCGCTGAAATGTTCTATCGGCGCAAGCGATGCGAGGTATTGATAATCATCGCCATTCAGTTGTATCTGCATCGCGCCATACCAGACTGCGGCCGTAGCCATCAAAACCAATGCAAGAAAAGTGGTGCGTCGAGTAAGGGACATCGCTACAATAAAATCGTTCCATTTACGCGCGCTTCATGGTCCAGCAGCCACCGTTTGCGCCAAAGTTCTCCAGCATAGCCTGTTAGCGAGCCATCCGCGCCGATGACCCGATGGCACGGAATGACAATGGCGATTGGGTTTGCACCGTTGGCGCGACCAACGGCGCGGACTGCTTTGGAATGACTCATCGCAGAAGCTACAGCAGCGTAGGATGTTGTTGAGCCGTACGGAATTTTTTGAAGCTCATCCCACACGAAACGGTCGAATACTGTTCCTTCGGGCGAAAGCGGAAGCTTGAATTCCTGAAGATTTCCTGTAAAGTAGTTTTCGAGTTGCCGAATTGCGATACTCGTCAGAGCGGATGGTTTCGGATCCAAAATCGAATTGGTTGCAAAGGAGACGGCTTGAATTCCTGCCTCGCTTGCAGAAACAACGATCTGGCCAATAGGCGATTCGAACCGTTCCGTGTAAACAATTTCCATTTTTGGGCGTAGAACTCTCCCGGAACGGATGCCGTTTCCTTAGTGCGTCGTGCTTTGACCGACAGCTTGCTAGCGACGCCGGCGTGTGCCTTGGGCCGCGCCTCTAAATAATTGGCTAAAGCGTGTAATTCACATTAACGAACTACTTGCATCACCCCGTTGGTCGCGTGGAAACAGTTCCACGGATCGGCGGGGTGTTTTACGAATGGACATTAGGGAACTGACACGAGAGCGCGTGCTCGTCTTCGACGGCGCGACGGGAACGAACTTGCAAACGCAGAATCTCACGCCGGAAGATTTCGGCGGCGAGCACCTTGCCGGCTGCAATGAATATCTTATCCGCTCCAAGCCAAGCGCGGTCGAAAAAGTCCACTCCGATTATCTTACGGGCGGCGCCGATATTATCGAGACCGACACGTTCGGAACATCGTCCATTGTACTTGCGGAATATGGCCTAGAATCGATAGCCTACGATCTTTCGAAAGAAGGTGCCGCAATTGCAAAGCGTGTGGTGAAACAATTTTCGACAAAAGAGAAGCCTCGATTTGTAGCCGGTTCGATCGGACCCACAACAAAACTTCCCTCGCTCGGACATATCGCATTCGATGCCATGCGGGATTCGTTTTACGAGCAAATGGCGGGCCTTTTCGATGGCGGAGCTGACCTCTTCATCATCGAGACGTGCCAGGATGTGCTTCAAATCAAGGCCGCGCTTGCGGCCGCGCAAGACCTCTTCCGCGATAAGCGAGCAAAAATTCCCGTTATCGCTTCGGTGACCATCGAAACCATGGGAACGATGCTGATGGGAACGGAAATCGGCGCCGCGCTGACCGCACTCGAACCCTACGATATTCTTTCCGCCATCGGAATGAATTGCGCCACGGGACCGAAAGAGATGGAAGAAAATGTACGCTTCCTTGCCCAGACTTCGCCGCTCCCGGTCTTCGTTATGCCGAATGCCGGTTTGCCCGAAAATATCGGCGGAGTTGCGCATTATCACTTGACGCCCGAAGAGCTCGAACGCTATATGACTCATTTCGTGGGCGATCTCGGTGTTTCGATCATCGGCGGTTGCTGTGGAACGACGAAAGAGCATATCGTGAAGCTTGCGGGACTTGCGGAACGAATCACGCCGGCTCGTCGTGCCTTCGAGTGGACGCCTTCGGCCGCATCGATTTATTCTTCCGTTCCCATGCATGTCGATCCCGCGCCCGTGATCGTCGGGGAACGGTGCAATACGAACGGCTCGAAAAAATTCCGCGATCTGATTCTTGCCGAGGACTATGATGCCTGCGTCTCCATGGCAAAAGAACAAGTGAGAGAAGGCTCGCACATGCTCGATGTTTGTGTGGCGTATGTCGGGCGCGACGAAGTTCGCGATATGCGCGAAGTGATGGCCCGGATGAACACGGCGGTAACCGTTCCCTTGGTCATCGATTCCACCGAGTATCCCGTGATCGAAGAAGCGCTGAAGCTCTATGCAGGCCGCGCGATTGTCAATTCGATCAATCTCGAAGATGGCGAGGAGCGCATGAAGCATGTGCTCCCGCTTTGCAAAAAATATGGCGCGGCAGTTATTGCGCTCACAATCGATGAAGATGGAATGGCAAAAACGCGAGAGAAGAAGTTCCAAGTTGCCGAGCGTATTGTCGATCTTTCCGTGAACAAGTATGGGATGCGCGAGGAGGACCTCGTCTTCGATACGCTGACGTTCACGCTCGGTTCGGGCGATGAAGAGTTCCGAAAAGCGGGGATCGAAACGATCGAAGCCATTCGAATGATTAAAACAAAATTCCCAAAGTGCAAAACGCTGCTTGGCGTTTCGAATATTTCCTTCGGGCTGAATCCGCACTCACGGCATGTGCTGAACTCCGTTTTTTTGCATTACGCCATCGACGCCGGACTGGATATGGCAATTGTCCATGCGGCGAAGATCATGCCTCTGCATAAAGTCGACGAACGCGGTCGCGAGCTTGCCAAACAAATTATTTTCGACGAACGCGTTATCGAGCAAATGGTCGTCGGAGCCTAAGAGTTTCCAGCCTAAGCTTTCGGTGCATCATGGTAATAATATAGAAATGCACGGAATCGATGCGGCGTGCGTTTTCTTTGCGCTTGCGTTTCCTACACCATCCTATCGGCACAACCGTTGCTCCGCTCCACCCATCGGACTGCGTTTGGATGGCTATTTTTTGTATTTTCATATTCTTTTGTTTCGTGCCGTGCGCATTGGCTCAGCGAACGATCACGCTCGATTCCGCTATTGCGTTCTCGTATGAGCATTCCCCGCTTCTTCGTGCTTCGGGTTTGAATATAGAAGAAGCACACCTTGCCGCGCGTGAAGCAGCGCTAAATCCTTACCCTGGATTGCGGTATAATCTTGGTGCGAGTTACGCGCCTCAGTCCCAAAATTTTGGCTACGATCCAACCATCACGAACGAGGGCCAGCTCAACGCGCAACTTACTATGCAGGCTACGATCTACAATGGCGGAGCGTTCGGACTCCGAAAGCAGCAAGCGGCACTTGATATAAGCCATGCGCAATCGGGACTTTCACTCACACGGGAAGATCTTCGCTTCGACGTAACACAATCGTTCCTCGACGACCTGCGAGCGCGCATGAGCATAACAATCGAACGCGAGACTGTTCAGGAACTCCAAACCTATCGCGATCTTGTCGATCGATTGTTTCATGGGGGAACATCGGCCTATACCGATCTTCTCAAAACGGATGTGCAGCTTGGAGAGGAAAAAATTTCCCTCCATAAGGCCGAAGCGGATGAAGTGCAAGCGCGTTTTGCGCTTGCGGCACTTTTCGGAACGCCGACCGATACTTCCTTTTCCGTGCAGGGCGCCTTCGATTCCGTTTTCAGTGGAGATGCATTTAAAATGGGTTCCTACGATTCGCTTGTTATGCTCACCATCTCCATTGCGGAGAACGAACTGCAACGCGCAAAGTTGGACGTAGAGCTTGCCCGCGCGCAAGCAAAGCCTACGCTCGATGCCAATGTCGATGCCGGGCTTTTGACTTCCATGGAAAATATCACGGCGCCTCCGGGAGAACGATTCCCATTCTGGGGCGTTTCGGCGGGTATTTCCTTGCAGGGACCGATTTTCGATTGGGGACTTAATAAAACGCAGGTCGAGGAAAAGGAAGCCATTGTTGAAATTTTGCAATCGCAATTGAATGAGCAAAAGCGTGAACTGGCGGCGCAGATCACGCAGATTCTCATTCTACTACGCAGTGCTCAAACGCGGCTTGCGGAGGTTCGCGCGAACCTTATCAAAGCGCGCGATTCCTACGATTTGGAAAGAGCACAGTATGCGGTGGGTGGTGCGCTGGCTTCCGAGGTGCTCGATGCGCAAAAGCAAGTGCATGATGAACGCACTTCGGAACTGCAGATCCTCAGCGATATGGAAAGTTATCGCTCCCAACTCCGCCACCTGACCGCCGCGCCCCCACCAAACACGAGCGGGAACGCAAATTCCGATAATACGAACACGAATACCAATTCGAAGGATCAAAAATGAGGATTGGAATGAAAAAAAAGCTGAGAGTGGCATCCGTGATATTCCTCGCGATCACGATTGCGGCGTGCGCAAAAAAGTCGTCCGACGAGAGCGACGATATAAAAACAACAGCGAAGGTCGCGGTCGAAGCAGCGGTCGTTACGACGGGAAACATTCCCATGCAGATCACCGTCACCGGCCATACGGAAGCGACGCAAGAGGAAAAGATTGTAGCGCCAATCGCGGGAAAACTCCTTTCGCTCAACGGATTTGAGGGAAGTTTTGTCAAGACGGGCGAAGTGATCGCAACCATTCAATCAAAGGAAGCAGAGTCCAGTGAAGAAGGCGCGCGTGTGATGGCGAGCGAGGCGAAAAACTCGCGTGAGCGTGAGCAAGTAAAACGGACATTGGAACTTGCAAAAGATGCTCAAAACGGAGTGACCGTTCGTGCAAGTATTTCGGGACTCATCGCGACGCGCTCTTCGAATGCCGGAGAATTTGTAGCCGAGAATCAGGAACTTCTCTCTATTGTGTCCATGAACGACATTGTTTTCGTGGCAGATGTTCCGCTGCTCGATATGCCGCATGTTCGCATCGGGGAAGCAGCGCAGGTCGTGCTTCCGACGGCCGGTTCCAGCACAATCGCGGCCACGGTCATTGCCATTAAACCGGCTGCCGATTCGACGAGTCAATCGGCTCATGTCATTTTTCAGTTCCGAAGCGTTCCCGATGCACTGGTTCGTGCGTTGCGAACCGGAATTGCGGGCACGGCGACTATTATATTCGATGTCCGGCATGGTGCGATGCTCGTTCCAAAAAGCGCCGTACTTCGAAATGATGAGACCAATGAGAAAACGGTCGTTACTTTCGGTCTCGATTCGATGGCCAAAAGTATCGAAGTAACAACGGGTCCGGAAATCGATAGCATGGTTGAAGTGGAAAGTGCCGATTTGAAACCCGGAATGAATGTTGTCGTCGTTGGAAACTATTCTCTGGCCGATTCGACGCGCATTACGTTAGTAAACGCCGCGCCATCCGAAGATAAAAATTCGCA
>DASYAJ010000295.1:0-1709 GCA_036501405.1 Kapaibacterium sp. (SeqCode) | reverse complement strand
GTGTCGCCGGTTCGATCCCGGCTCTGACCATTTCCTAAGCCGATCATCCGATCGGCTTTTTTCATTGGCACAAACTGCGATTGTATTAGGGAATTGATTCACTTCTGCGAAATTCAGTCATCCACTTTTAACGCCGGCGTCCGGGCGATTTTGACGGCAATGACCTGAAACAATAAGCCGGCGCGGCGTCTTAAACGGTTCGTTTTTAGGTAGTGAATTAGGTTGTAACAGTTTCGCGATATGCGGGGGTTTACGACTGAATTCCTGCCGGCGCGGGGACGAAATTAGATAGTAACTTTCGGATCATTAACTAGGTGATCTGTTTTGATAGTGTTTCGGCGATGTAGCAACGGGATCGGGAATGTCACTGGCTGCGATTTTGCCGCGGTTGCAGCTTCTTTCAGCGTTTCGTGTCTTCGCCCTATTTTTTTTTGAAGACGCTGGCAGCCTGATTTATTTTGATCGGGTAGACAGTGACAGGGTTGATCTTTAGCTGCACTAATATCGATTGACATGGGACAATTTTCGCCGGCGGTTGTTCTACCTTCTGATCCATAAAAGGCATCAGGTAAGACCCCACGATAGTAGCATGGCTGATCCACAAATCGATCAGTGTCTCAAAGCAGACTTTGTGAAAATTCGATAGGTCGCGATGTTCCGGTTTCGCAAAAACGTCCAGCCGATCGGCAGTCAACCTGAAATAGGGTTCATGCGCTGCTTCGTTTCGCAGCCGACGGAACCAGTTCAGATGCGTGTAAAAATAATCTGACAGGATTTCCATTTCGTAAAGCAGCGTCAGTTTCGAACTAAAGGGAAATGTGCGGTTGTCATCCATGATCTTGTTCGCAGTCTTACAACGGCGTTCGATCATGGCGTTGATGATCAGTTCAATTAGTCCATGCGTCACGATGACCAGCAGACGATGATCATTTTTGACATTTTCCAATTCCCCGAAAGCTATCATCAGCGGACTTTTGAAAAGCTGCTCCGCAGCTTTCGAATGCACCGACACTTCTTCCTGACGCTTCAACCAGATCGGGTCGTTTGTAGGTTCTTCGTGCGGTTCCAGATCGGCAAGAATGATCGGTTCGTCATCGTCAAGGACAATAGGTTCGTCGTCAGGTTTTGGTTGTTGTTGTTCCGATGCCATGCTGGCATTTTACATGACGATTGAACAAATCTTCCATGTCGCAACATCTTTCATTGCTGTCGATGACGAGGTGACTATGCCGCCTGGCGGTCAGTCCTGACGGTATTGCCTGGACTTATCGCGGTGTCTGGGTGACCAAAACACAAAACGCATTCGAAGCATTCGGCAACGTCACGCCTTGCCTTTTCGTTCCGCCCGATGGAACCGCCCCACTGCTTTATTTCGGCGCCGCGGCAAATCCGACATGGGATCACAACACCATTGCCGCCCGTAGGCTCAGTACCATCGAACTTTCTTCGCTCGGATTTTCCTCTCCAAACTAATCCGACCCGAGGACAATGTGTCAACGGCCACCCACACCGCATGTAATGCATGCCATGCGAATGCAAACCAAGTGGGTCGCCGCGGTGTTGTTATTGATGGTTTCTGTGACCGCATTTCCCGCATTCGCTTCACCGAATGACACCGCCGACCTGGCCAATCGACTCACCACGATCCGCAACGATCTGCCGCGATTCAAGCAGCAACTCGATGGCTTAAAAAGTAAGAATCAGGACAT